>DATFIZ010000025.1:0-4277 GCA_035269575.1 Bacteroidales bacterium
TTCGTTAATAATACTTTCTACATCTCTTTGTAAATATTTCCCGTTAAACTGACACCAGATAGAACAAAAGGTACACTTGTACGGACAACCTAATGACGTGAAAAGATATGTAGAAGGAAAAGGATTGTTTCCTACTTTATAGGTTTCTTTCCATCTCTCCAGATGTTTGCGATTGGGCATTAAGAAATTCTCTCCGGCTGAATCGATGGTCTCTATTTTTGCATGTGTAGGTGTTAAAATACCACTTTTGTTAATGAACACTCCGGGAATATGTTCGTAACCCCATTTTTTTTCTTTGGCTTCAACCACTTTCCTAAAGGTATGGGCCGATTGCCCGGGTAGAATCATATCAACGGCAGGGTGATTAAAATCCATGGGTGAAAGCGTAGTGTGTAATCCTCCGGCTACAGTTAATATTTCGGGATTAAATGATTTTGTTGTTTGTAAAATTTCCAGGGCATAATAAAATTCAGACGCAATAGTGGTAGTACCCACAATATCAGGATTATGCTCTTTAAGTAAGCCTAAAACCAGCTCATCTAATGGAGGGGTTGTGTCGGGATTTAAATCATACTCGCCTTTGGTATCAAAAACCGTTACATCATGGTTGTCTTCAACCGCTTTGGCAACCGTTAATAATCCCAAAGGAGGACCAATAAGTTTTTTGTGTATAAAATATTTCGCCTCAGCAGGAGCTGATTTGAGAATCATATTATGTGGCGAGCGTGGTGTGTTTATTAATAAAATCTTCATCAATTCTTGTCATTTTGTTTATACTTTCCGCGATTTATGATCTAAAAATGTATTCTCCAATTTGCCATGGGATATAAACCCATTTTATCATTATAATATATTTCACCTGTTAGCGGGTCAATTCTGTGATCGTAAATGCTTGTATAATTCGTTCGGTATTGTAAATCCATACTATATTCTACACTAAATTTTGGTTTGTTTCGTTTAAACCCTATGCGCAAGCTTAACCGGAAATAATCTTTTTGTTTCACCGAATAGGCCTCATCCCACTTTAACACTTCTGTTTCTTGCAAAATAGTTTCTGATACATTATATGGTACATAGGGCCTTCCGCCAGAGTAGGTGGTTCTTATTCCAATGGTTAGGGCATTGTATTTCCTTATGGGAATTTCATATCCTCCTAGAATATTAATGGCAAAATTACCGTTAAAAGCAGTATTTCTTTCTATCCCGTCATACCCTTTGTATTTTGACTCGTAAAGTGACGTGGTGATTAAATAATAAAATCTGTTGTTTAAAAATCGCTCCAGGGTAAGTTCAATCCCATAATTTTTACCTGTTCCTTCGTTCGTTAGGCTATCCACTCTTTCGATAAAATATTCGGCTCCATAATTCAGAACAGAATATTGGGGGTGAGTAGGTTTTACAGGAATATCATATAAATACTGATAATAAGTTTCTAATTTTAACCTTAGATTTTCATTAAATAAATGGTCGAAACCCAGGATTAACTGACTACTTTTGGAGAAATCTAAATCCTTATTGGTATAAGCTATGGAGCCATCATTTAATTCTGTTTGCGTGAAATAAACCATTCTTAGCTGTGTCTGGCTGTGTAAGCCATAACCAAAATTAAAGGTGTTTTTATCATCAATTTTCCATTTAAAACCTAAACGTGGTTCCAGGGCAAATGATTGATTTAGATCTAACCATTGGGAATGAATACCCATATAAAGCTCGATATCATTCGTAAATTTATGTTTTATCTGAGCGAAACCCTGATATAAATTAAAAGCATCACTTACATCCGTATCTACTCTAAATTGTCCGTTAACCATACTGCTATCGGCCAGATCAACAAAGAACCGATCGATTGTAATGCCAGCGCTGAATGTATTCTTATTACTAATTTTGCTATTTAATTCGGAAGTTAAACTCAATTTTATTTCTTTAGACTTTTCTCCTGCCCAACGACCTGGTTGTAAGTTATTGATGCTAAATGTATCGATTTGTGTTTTTACCTGGGAACCGTATGCTGAAATCGAAGTTTGCAACCTGGTATTGGTGTTAAAAAAATGTAAATAGGAAAGAGCAGTAGCCCCAATGTCAGAGCCATTACTAATATCTTCGCCCCAATTTCTGAAGCTCCAATCTTCACGATCGTTATTGGAATCAAACATTTCAATATAGCTCGTTCCTCCAATCCCAAAAAAGCTCAACCGGCCGTTTTTAGTCGGGAAATTGAGTTTTAAGGTTAAATCCTGATATTTGGTTGTTTCCACTTCGCCGCCTAATAAGTCAATAATGTCAACCAACGAATATCGATAAGTAAATAAGTACGAGGCATTTGTATTTTCAGAAAAAGGACCTTCAGCACCAAATTCTAATCCATTATAACCAAATTCTGCCCAGTATTCTCTTTTTTCGTTGTTTCCGGTTCTCATTTTGAGATCAAAAATCCCTGCAAGAGCATTTCCATATTCGGCGGGGAACGCTCCGGTTAAAAAATCAGAATTTGTTAACAAATTGTTATTTAAAATCGTGATAGGGCCACCAGTAGTCCCTGATGCTGCAAAATGGTTTGGGTTAGGGATTTCAACCCCGTCTAACTGCCATAATAAACCGGTTGATGAGTTTCCTCGAATGACAATATCATTTCTATTATCGCGTACCGACATAACTCCTGCATAGTTAGCCGCCATTCGCGCAGGGTCTCCATAACTACCGGGATAACGACTCGTTTCTTCTACCGTAAAAGAACGGGCACTTATGGTTGCCATTTTATTCATAGGCTGGTCTTTCCGGGTATTTGCTTTTACCACAACCTCCTCAATGGAAGTTACCGACTCTTCCAATTCAATTTTTAAAATGGTTTCCTGGGCTGAATTTAAATAAATATTGTCAATTACCACTGTTTGATAACCTACAAAGCTGGCCTGTAAAGATATCCGGCCAACAGGAACATTATTGAAACGAAAGTACCCGTTTTCATCGCTTATGGTACCTCTCTGTGGTTGGGTATTTATAATAATTAGATTTACGCCCGGTAATGGAGTTTGTGTTTCTTTGTCAACAACATTGCCTCGTAAAGTCTGCGTCATATTTTCCTGCGACCATACTGTAGATTTAGTGACAGCTATTAAAATCAGTAATATATATATCTTCAGAAAGTATCGCATACAGACTTTTTATATTTAAAACCGGAAAGCAAAGATAAAAGAATTATTATTTATTCTTTATCGAAAATCCTGCCTGTTCAATTATTTCGCCTAACTGAACATATTTGCCCTGCGAATATGCCATTAGCTCCTGGTGTTGCATATTAATGGTTCCATTAGACGGATGGATATATTTCTCACATACCTGAATGTTCACAATTTCGGCAATAAACATATCGTGAGAACCCAACGGAATAATCTCTTTTACTTTACACTCCAGATTTATCGGCGATTCTACAATGACCGGAGTTTTTATTTTCTCCGATTTTCCGGGAGTTAAATTTAGTTCTTTAAACTTTTGGTAATCTTTTCCTGATTTACGTCCGCACCAGTCAGCCTCGTAAGCTAAATCTTTAGTAGAGTAGTTGATCACAAATTCTTTGGTGCGTTTTACTATAGCATAGGAATGCCTTTCCTTTCGGATTGATATGTAACACATGGGTGGAACAGAACAAACAGTGCCTGTCCAGGCAATGGTAATAATATTATATTCATTCTCATTTAACCCGCAGCTTACCATTGCTGCAGGTACAGGGTAAATTAAAGGAGTAGGTTTTTTGTTAATTTTTTTCATGATAATTATCTTTTGTTAATGATTTCGCTTTTAGGTCACAAAGGGTGTTTTCAAAATGATCGGTATGAGATTTAACCCATTCCAATTCTATATATTTCCCTGCAATTAACCGATCAATTTTTTTCCAGTCGGTTATGTTTTTTGCACGGGTTCCATTAGCGGTATAGAAATCATTAATTTTCCATACTGGCAGCCACTCACTTATTCCTTTAATAACATATTGGCTGTCGGTCACAATCCTTAATGCTGGTTTGTCTTTTAAATATTCCAGTCCTTTTATCACAGCCAGCAACTCGATTAAGTTATTTCCTTTTCTTTTAGTTGGGACTTGTAAGGTTTTATATTCCGATGGTTTTTCTTTAATTAATAGTGCAAATCCTCCGGTTTGTTTTTGGTGATTAAATGAGCCATCGGTAAAAAGCTCTGGAATTCCTTCTGTTTTTTTATCCCTTTTGGTTACAAGGTGTTTATTATTTCTGTTGTCTAAGAGGGTGATTTTTGTTCGGTCGTAA
>DATFIZ010000026.1:0-2226 GCA_035269575.1 Bacteroidales bacterium
GTTACCAAAAATTACCTCATCAGGAAAGTTTACTCTTCCTTTTTTAATAAAAGCATCAATCTCATCTTTTACATTGACTACTGAAGGTAAGATGGGGTAAATGGGTTTTTTGCATGATTTCATTTTTTCATCGAGCAAATCATATACATCGTAAACAGGGAATAGTCCCGGACTTCCGAAAATAACGGCCATCGCGTCAATATGATCAAAATCATTTTCACAGGCATCAATAATATGTCCTAACTGTTCTGCGTTTCCTGTTGCTAGAAAGTCTATGGGATTGGCAACTGAAGAACCCGGATATAATTTTTCTAATAAAACATCTGCTTTAGGCCCATCAATAGGCGGGATTTGCAGTTTATTATTCGATAAAGCATCGGTTAACATCACAGCAGGGCCACCCGCATGAGTAATAATGGCAACATTTTTCCCTTTTAGTTCAGGGTGCATAAAAATGGATGCAACCGTAATTAACTCTTCGCGTCCGTGACAACGAACAATACCGGCTTTTCGAAATAAAGCATCTACAGCAACATCTGAACTGGCCAATGCTCCGGTATGTGATGAAGCAGCCCGGCTGCCAGCCTCAGAACCTCCCGATTTTACGGCGGCAATTTTACATCCTTTACGGATTAATGAAGAAGCATGCTCAAGCAGCATATCAGGCTTATCAATACTTTCTACATACAATAACTTAACTTTAGAACTGTTTTTTGGATCAAACGTTTCATCCATATGTTTTAACACTTCCTCTACTCCTAACTGAGCACTGTTACCAACAGAAAATACACTGGAAAACTTAAGCCCTTTTGGCACTCCCGATTCCATAATAAACACCGCCGTTGCCCCAGAACCGGAAATAAAATCAACCCCTTGCGGATCAAGTAAAGGAATTGGAGTTGTAAAAACTCCGTTATAATTTTGATTCAACACCCCAATGCAATTAGGGCCAATAAGCGAAGCTTTATTTTGATTAACAATATCTACAATCTCTCTCTCTATCTTTGCCCCTTCTTCATTTTCCTCGCTAAATCCTGCTGACAAAATTATAAATGCCTTAGTACTTTTTTCTTCGGCCAGCATCCGCACAGTTTCAGTACAATATTTGGCAGCAATAGCCAAAATAGCTAAATCAACCTGAGGCAGGTCTGCCGGATTCTTATAACTTTTTATACCTTGTACCTCATCTTCTTTGGGATTGGCAACATAAAGTTTTCCTTTAAAATTTCCATCAACTAAATTTTTAAGAACTTTCCCTCCGGGTTTCTGAATATTATCTGAGCCACCTACAACTACAATACTCTTGGGGTCTAAAAGCTGTTTTGTTATCATCGTTTTTTTGTTTTTCAATATTTTCTACAAATTTAACAAAAAAGAAGGCCTTTTTTGATTACAATCTGAAACTATATTAGCTTTTATTTTTAATAATTACAACAAAAACCAGCAATATTAATCCATTTAACAACTTTCAACTGTTAACATATTTTGCAACATATTTAAGCAATTCTGTTTTTTTACCCTTTAATTTCACAAAATTTCGGCAAATTTGTCTTATTAATAAAACACCAACCTATGCCTTTTGAAGAGATAGACCATTTATACTATATAAAAATTTTTAGAAAATAAAATAAATATCCTGCTCTATCTATGTGGCAGGATTTTTTTATACAAACACTCAAATAAAAGATGAAAAAGTCTTTTATTTTAAAACCATAATTCAATTCTTGTTATTACCTTTGTGAACAAAATAACAATAGATGGTATGGATCAAAGGATCGATAAAATATTAAAGCAAGAGCAATTCTCCAAAGAAGATTTAGTAACTTTTTTAAAAACCAATGAAGAAGATAGAAATAAAATATTTACGCATGCTGCCAAAATAAAAGCCGAACAGGTTGGAAAAAAAGTATATTACAGGGGATTAATTGAGATGTCGAACATTTGCAGTAAAAACTGCTATTACTGCGGGATACGAAAAGGGAATCAAAAGGCAAAACGATATGATATTACCGATCAAGACATTTTGGATGCAGCAAAATATGCTTATCAAGCAAAATATGGATCACTCGTTTTACAGGCAGGAGAGATTTCCACCCCTAAATTTACGAAAAGAATATCAAGGCTATTGAAACAAATAAAAGAATTATCGAATAATGAACTGGGAATTACTATTTCGTTAGGTGAACAGCCGGATGAAGTTTATAAGGAATGGTTTGAGGCCGGAGC
>DATFIZ010000027.1:0-62326 GCA_035269575.1 Bacteroidales bacterium
GAACCGCAAATTATAACCCATAAGGTTAGCCTGCGGCAAGCACCACAGACCATTCCTTGCAGATAACAAACATGCTGCGGAATAGTGAAATCATAATACACCACTGGATATGAAGCCTTGATTTTATTTATTTTTTATCGGACAATAATGATTATATATATAGTTTTACCCTTTCGGAAGTACGAAATTACCTGCAAGCAGGATTTCATAGAGACTTTTTGAACAGCATCTTTTTATTATTTAATATTTTTTAAGGTATATTGAATGATTTCTCTATGATCAAAAGCCAGTTCTGGTAAATGATCCACTGAAAACCATTGTAAATTTTTCGCATCATCTCCGGCCTCAATTTTTTGATTGCTGTTTTTAAGGTATCCGATATAAGCAACTGAAACAGTATGCCCCCGGGGATCCCTTCCCGGTTTGCCAAAGGTGTGTAACTGGGCTAATTGAATATTTGCTATGGATGTTTCTTCTTTTAATTCGCGGTAAGCTGCTGTTTCAAGATCTTCATCCTTGTCAACAAACCCTCCGGGCAAAGCCCACATGTTTTTAAAGGGATGGTTTTTTCGTTCAATAAGAAGTACCCGAACCTCGTTCTTTTCTTTTTTTAACACCACAATATCAACCGTTACTGCAGGCCTTGGATAAGCATAAGTGTAAATCATTGTGACTAATCCTCTTTGTTTGTTCTGTTCTCTTTTTTTCTTTTATCAATAATATAAATAACCACAATAACCGAAATAATAAAAACCAAGATATATAATTTGCCCATAATGTTTAAATTAACCGTTTAATAATCCGTAGTTTATAAGTGTATTTTTTTTTCTCCCGGTTAAAAATACCCTGATGATCGAATTTGTCAATACGCACCTTTCCCGAGGCATGGATAATTTCATCTTTATTTAATATAATACCCATATGAATAATAGAGCCTTCTTCATCATCAAAAAATGCCAAATCCCCTGTTGCAACCTCTCCGATAAAATTAATAGTTTGTCCAAGAGTAACCTGCATACCGGCATCTCTGGGTAACTTAATTCCTAAAATTTTATAAATAACCTGAACAAATCCGGAACAATCTATACCCAAGGGATTTTTACCTCCCCATTGGTAGGGAGCATTTAAAAATGTTTTGCACAAATCACTAATATCCGCGTTATTTGAGGGATTGTTTTTTAATAAATAGTTGTTTTTATGGATAGAAAAATGTTTGTTATCGGCATCGAAATTGGGCAATGTACATCCGGGAGGCAAATTAATTATTTCGTTTTTATCCACATGTACAATCGTTTCAGTATATTGTTTGGTTATATAGGAAGAACGATTAATCATCTCGTTAAAAGATTTGGGATCAAGAGGAGTAATCATTTTATTATCTATCCAGCCTTCATACTTATCAAAAGTTAGCTTAACATAAGACCACTTCAGTTGTTCTTCAAGAATTTCGTAAGTTTCACCAAATAATATCTGGGTTACCTGCTCCGATTTTTCTGATGGTTCTTTACGAACCGGAATAATACTTATTTCACTTATTCCGTATTGGATCATATTATTATGTTTTATGGTATAAAAATACAAATAACTTGATAAATCTGATAAAGATTAGGTGTAAATAAAAGAAGTTATTAAGATGGGAAGAAACAATATTTAATATTTATGGTTATAATGGATTGTAGGATAGAATAATTTATTCATTATTCGGGTTAAATTTTTACATTTGTATAAATGTGTTTTTTATTAACGAAACAAGAATGAAACAGATATTTAACTTTTTAAGAGAGCATTATAAAATAATTTTCAGGGTATTTTTATTTTTGCTGACCATCGCGGTAATCGTTTATATTTTTCCCCGTGAAGGGAAATTCAGATATGAATTCCAAAAAGGACGGCCATGGATGCATACGAACTTAATTGCACCCTTTGATTTTCCAATTTATAAAAATGATAAACAATTACAGGAAGAAAGGGATAGTATCTTAAACAATTATAATCCCTATTTTACTTATGATAGTAGTGTACTCCAAGTGCAAAAGAACAAATTCTCTATCCATTTTGATGCCAAAAGGAGTGAATATGTAACCTCCAGTGCACTGAAAAAGGGATCTAATTATCAAAAACAGTTATTTAGCACGAATGCCAATAACTTTAAAGCATTTGCCCGGGAAATGTTCAATCAGATTTATTGGACAGGGATTATCGAATCGAGCGAAGTAACGGAGGGTCTGAATGAAAATGATCAGATCATTATTTTAAAAAATAAACTGGCCGACACTTATGAATATGAAGAGGTTTATACCGAGAAAAAAGCTTATGAAAAAGTTATTAATCATGTCAATCAATATTTAGAGAGTCAACAGCAAAAAATTAAACACCCCGATTTTTATAAATCCATTAATCTCTATGAATTTATTGAACCGAACGTTTTCTATGATCAAAAAACTTCGGAAAATGTTAAGAATGAGATGCTTGCTAATATATCGAAAACCAGAGGGATGGTACAGGCTGGTGAGAAGATAATCTCTCAGGGTGAAATAATTGATAACCAGCTGTATAGAATATTGGAATCGTTGAAACACGATTCAGAAAACAGACTGGGGTCCGGTTATTTTTATCAGATTATTTTAATTGGCCAGTTCATATTTGTTTTTGCATGTATAGCCGTTTTGTTTTTATTTTTATGGAACTTTAGACGAGAGATACTGGAACATACCTTAAAAACGATTTTTATTTTAATGTTAGTTTTGATTATTGTAATTGTTTCGCGATTTACCACACAGATTCTTTATATCGTTCCTTTTGCTTTGGTCCCTATCATTATAAAAACTTTTTACGATGCAAGACTGGCATTATTTATCCATATTATTACCGTTTTAATTGTAGGTTTTTTTGCCCCTAATGGATTTGAGTTTATCTTTTTAAATTTTATTGCCGGAATTGTGGCTATTTTTAGTCTGACCAATATTTATCGTCGCGGTAAGCTGTTTTTATCTGCGGTACTGGTTTTTTTAACCTACAGCTTTGTATATTTTGGTTTAGCGATTACTCAGGAAGGAAATTTTTCGAATATTGAGCTTAATAATTTTGTATATTTTGCCTTTAACGGAGGGTTTGTTTTGTTAGCCTATCCGTTAATATATATTTTTGAAAAAGCATTTGGATTTTTATCGGATTTGACCCTTATGGAGCTTTCCGATACCAACTCGAAATTATTACGATTACTGGCTGAAAAAGCACCCGGCACTTTCCAGCATTCAATGCAGGTAGCTAACCTGGCCGAAGAAGCAACTTTTAAAATTGGAGGAAACTCATTATTAGTTCGTACAGGTGCTTTGTATCACGATATTGGCAAAATGGTTAATCCCGCCTATTTTATAGAGAATCAAAGAGCAGGCTTTAATCCACACGATATGCATGAGTTTGATGAAAGTGCAAATATTATTATCAGTCATGTGAAAGATGGAGTTGAACTGGCCAAAAAATATTCGTTACCCGAACCTTTAATCGATTTTATACGGACTCATCACGGAACAACAAAAGTGCAATATTTTTATCGCTCATACATTAATAAGTTTCCGGATAAAGAGGTAGATATCAATAATTTTACTTATCCCGGGCCAAAACCTTATTCCAAAGAAACAGCTACGCTAATGATGGCTGATTCTGTAGAAGCTGCTTCAAGAAGTCTTTCGGATATTAGCGAGGAAAAAATTAATGACCTGGTTGAATCAATCATTGAAGATCAAATAAAACAGGGACAGTTTGATAATGCCAACATCACCTTTAAAGATATTGCCACGATAAAAAGCATTCTTAAGAAAAAATTAGTGAATATTTATCATGCAAGGATTGAATATCCGGAAGAGAACCAGAAGTAAAAGAAACGAATAAAAAAGGCCTTTACTCAGGGCCTTTTTTATTACCATCGCATATCAATAATTTCTGCATTTGGATAATCTGAAGTTTCGAAGGTGAAATAAGTCTGTTCAAGGTCGAGGTTGGTTTTATAATTATAAAAACGAATCATATAATGTGAGCCGTCTTTTCCATATATGCTCACCGATTGTAATTGATAATCGGACGTATTGATTTCTAAGCGTAATCTTGAATAATCCTCATCAATGTCATAAGGATATAAATCGATAATAGCTTTTGAATCTCCTTCTTCGTTATATTGATCAATCAATTGGTATTTAAAATCCCTGTTGTATATGGTAAATATCTTTTGTGGATTGTTAAAGATATCTTTCTCGTTTTGATCGGGTTCAGAAATATTAACTTCGTTGACCTCTTCCAGATAACTCCATAATGTTTTACCGTTAAAAAACGACTGTACGCCCATAAAATTGAGCCTGTATTTTTCTCCCTGAATCGTAATGCTTCCTTTGGATGAATTTTGGGTATTATCTTTTAAATTTTTATACTCAATGGTAAAATCGGATTGTATGTTTTGATAGGATTTGTTTTTTTCAGAGAGTTTATCCAGAATAACTTTTGCATTGGGATCTTGTTGTGCAAAAATAAATGTTGATAGTAATATCCCTGTTAAAAGAAATAAATTTTTCATGTTCATCGATGATTTAGTTGTTTTCAAGGAAGTCGCTCAAATATTGTTCCAATGCATATTCGTCCTGAAATAAAACCTGTCTGGCTTTGCTTCCCTCAAATGGGCCAACAATATTTGCCGCTTCCAGTTGATCAATAATACGCCCTGCACGATTGTACCCGATAGAGAATTTTCTTTGTATTAATGACGTTGAACCCTGCTGATGCCGAATAACAAGTTTTGCTGCATCTTCAAAGAGAGCATCGCGTTTAGTAAAATCTACTTCGCCAATTTCTTCTTTTCCTTCGGGAGTGTATTCAGGCAGCATAAAAGCTGACGGATAGCTTTGTTGCGACTGGATATAGTCGGTAATTTTATCTAACTCGGGGGTATCAATAAAGGCACATTGCAAACGGATTAAATCGCTTCCCGAAGTAATCAGCATATCTCCGCGGCCAATAAGCTGGTTTGCTCCCGGAGTATCTAATATTGTTCGCGAATCGACCATGGATGAAACCCTGAATGCCATTCGGGCCGGGAAATTAGCCTTAATTACACCGGTAATAATATTGGTGGAAGGCCGCTGGGTTGCAATAATTAAATGGATACCAATAGCACGGGCTAATTGAGCCAAACGGGCAATGGGGCCTTCAATTTCTTTGCCGGCGGTCATAATTAAATCAGCAAATTCATCAACAATTACAACAATATAAGGCAGATATTTGTGTCCTTTTTCCGGGTTTAATTTGCGGGCAATAAACTTCGCATTGTATTCTTTGATATTCCGGACATGGGCTGCTTTTAGTAAATCGTAACGATGGTCCATCTCAATGCACAGCGAGTTCAGCGTATTAACAACTTTTTGCGTTTCTGTGATAATCGGCTCTTCCGAATCGGGTAATTTCGCTAAAAAGTGATTCTCTATTTTTGTATACAACGTTAATTCTACCTTTTTGGGGTCAATCATTACAAATTTTAACTGGGCCGGATGTTTTTTATACAGTAACGATGCAATAATCGCATTCAATCCAACCGATTTACCTTGTCCGGTAGCACCAGCAACTAAAAGGTGTGGCATTTTGGCAAGGTCAACCACATATGTGTCATTTGATATGGTTTTACCTAATCCTATAGCCAGTTCATATTTTGTTTCGCTAAATGCTTTAGATGATATAATCGAACGCATGGAAACAATCTCGGGATTTTGGTTCGGTACTTCAATCCCTATGGTACCACGCCCCGGAATAGGGGCGATAATACGAATACCTAATGCTGCTAAGCTCAGGGCAATGTCATCTTCAAGGTTTTTTATTTTTGAGATACGCACACCTGGAGCCGGTATAATTTCGTATAATGTAACGGTTGGACCTACGGTGGCTTTAATCTTGTCGATTTTTATTTTGTAGTTTGCAAGCGTTTCTACGATACGGTTCTTATTGGCAATAATTTCTTCTTTGTCAATCTCTCCATTCGATTCATCTCCGTGTTTTTCCAGTAAACTTATCGGGGGGAGTTTATACGATGATAATTCCAGTGTTGGATCATAATTTTCGAATTGATGATTTTTTAACGAACCGTTTAGTTTATCTTCGGCATGTTTTTCTTCAATGGTTAACTCAATTTCTTCATCTTTTGCTGATGTTGTTTTAGGACTTGCTTGTGTTTCCTGAACTTCTTCTTTTTTTATTCTTCGCGTAGTAAAACTTAATTGATCATCTATCTCTTCTTCTGTAACTTCAGGTTCTCTATCTTCAATTTCTGTTTTACCCGTACTTTTTTCGGTTTCATTTTCAGGAATAATATTTTCCTGTTCTTTGTATTCTTTGTTGAATAAATCGGCAATGAGTTTTTTACTCCAAACAATAGATTTATGGGAAGAGAAGATAAAGAATGCTATAATTGAAAGCGTAAGAAGAAATGCAGTGCCTACTTTCCCTAAAAAAGCGTTAAGCCAGAGGGCTATAAAATAACCGTGTCCGCCACCTAATCCGCTACCCAGATACCCGTTCATGTCACCCAATAAATATCCCAGTAAGACGGATAATATAATAACACCGAAAATTGATAATCGGAGGGTTTTGCGAATGGAGAATAATTTGATATTAAAAAAACGCAATCCAATAACAATAAATAAAAAGGGGAATATAAACGAAGCAATCCCAAACCATCTATTTACAAAAAGGTTGGCAAAATGTGCTCCCGCTTTACCCGACCAGTTTTCTACATTAATATCAATACCTGAAATGACTTTTGAGTATTGAAAACTTTGGTCTATTTTCCAGGTAAAGAAATAGGAAATAAAGGCAAGGGTTAAAAATGCTGCTAAAAAAAGAATAAAAATTCCTATGATAATTTTTAATCGTTCGTCATTCAACGACTTGTTTTTTTTCTTTTTTGTGTCGTTTTTTTTCGCCATCTATTGGTGTATTCTTTTTGGATTAATTGATTGCTTTTTATTACCTGCAAAGTAATAAAATAAATTAATGCAAATATAGTCACAAATTCTTTTAATTCTGAAAACTCAACGGGGATGAAATTATTGCTTAAGCAACTCAATGATTTCTACCATGGTTTTGCGGTTGATTTTTTGATAACTATCAGGCACTTTAAAATGATCTGACGTTATTTCGGTTTCCTGAACTTTGGTTGCCGTTAATTTCATATCTAAGTCGTAAAATTTAACCTGGAACTCCATAAGGACACCATCAATGGATTTAAAAGGCGTTTGAGCATTAACATTGTTAATGCTGATTTCATTGGTATAATAAATATGAAAGGGTTTTATGCTGGTATCGGGAAAAAAGACTTTGGCTTTCTGAGACTGAAATCCGCAAATTTCTTTTACCTCATCCTGTAATTCTATTTGCATCCCGGGTAATTCTTCAAAAAACATCGATGACTCATTAATTTTTTCTTCGTATTTGTATTTTTTATTGAGAACTTTAACCAGGGTTGTACTTTTCTTTTGCTTGTAATTCTGAATATGGGTAAAGCTAACAATTCCCGAAAAACCTTCAATCTTATTTAATGTATTATTGTCTTTAAATTTAATGACCATTTTTTTGGGTAACAAGCCAATCATAAATTTGTCTAACGTATCATTCATGTATTCAATACTATATTCGATATAACCTTCTTTTATCCGGTCTTTTTGTTGAAATGTATTGCAAGAGTAAAACGTTGTTAATCCAAGTATTAAAATGGCGGCAGGTAATCTAAATTTCATGTTTAGATATTAAGGGTTAATATAAATTTGTATGTTATTATTAAGTTAACTAATATAAATAAACAATCTGCAAAAAACAAAAAGTATTGATTTTTGGTTCTAATAATTTGATTAACGAACAAAGAATTATTTTATTCGTTTGGTTTATTACCGTTTATGTTTAATAAGAGATTTTAGATCCAATTTTTTTTTATAGATTTGTAGTTTTAAATATTAATAATATATAAACTAATGAGTATGAATAAATTAGCTGTAGTTGCATTAGGAGGTAATGCTCTTTTGCGCGGTAATCAGATAGGCACCATAGATGAGCAGGAGCAAAACACTTTTGATACCCTTGAAAATCTGGTATATTTAATTAAAGAGGGTTACGACATTGTTATTGGTCATGGAAACGGCCCTCAGGTGGGTAACATCTTAATGCGTAATGACGCAGGTGAACATATGTATGATATTCCGCAAATGCCGTTGGATGTTTGTGTTGCTGATTCACAGGGTGGTATTGGATATATGATTGAGCGAATGTTGCACAATGTGCTTAAAAAGCACAATATCAAAAAAGATATTGTTACGTTGGTAACTTGTGTTCAGGTTGATAAAGATGATCCTGCATTTCAGGATCCTCAAAAACGGGTAGGCAAAATTTATACCAAAGAGGAAGCTGATAAATTAGCCGCAGATAAAGGATGGGAGTTTAAAGAAGAAGTTAAAGCACATGGTGGTTGGAGAAGAGTCGTACCTTCACCAAAACCAATCAGTATCATGAATGAAAAGGTAGTTGAAGCATTAGCTCGCCAGGGAAATATTGTAATTGCTGCCGGCGGTGGCGGAGTTCCCGTTTATTTTGATAAAAAAGGAGATGTAAGACCTTCGGAGGCCGTTATTGATAAAGATTTTGCCTCATCATTATTAGCTGCCCGTATTCAAGCGGATGAATTCTATATTTTAACCGATGTACCTTATGTATATATTAATTATAAAAAACCCGGTGAGAAGAAATTAGAGTTTTTAAGTAAAGCTGATGCTGATAAATATATGGAAGAAGGACAGTTTTCCCAGGGTAGTATGGCTCCTAAAATTGGTGCTTGTTTACAGTTTATCGAAAAAGGCGGCAAAAAGAGTGTAATTACTGAAGCAACTAAATTGGAAGACCGTTCTTTTGGTACTAAAATAACCATGGAATACGAAGACTAGATAATTGGGATGAATATTTTTTAATGGAATATTGATTAATTATCTGACAAAAAAAAGAAATAATAAATCGTAAAATAATAATTAATAAATTTTTCAGTTATGGCATTTAATTTAAGAAATAGAAGCTTTTTAAAGCTTTTGGATTTTACTCCACAGGAAATTAAATTTTTATTAGAGCTTTCTGCTGATTTTAAAAAAGCAAAATACAGCGGAACAGAACAACAAAAATTAAAAGGTAAGAATATTGCTCTTATTTTCGAAAAATCTTCAACCCGAACACGCTGTGCCTTCGAGGTAGCTGCTTTAGATCAAGGTGCTCATGTTACCTATTTGGGCCCGTCCGGCTCCCAAATCGGGCAGAAAGAATCGATGGCCGATACGGCAAGAGTACTGGGAAGAATGTATGATGGTATTGAATATCGTGGTTTTGGTCAGGAAGTTGTAGAAGAGTTAGGCAAATATGCAGGTGTACCTGTTTGGAATGGGTTAACCAATGAGTTTCACCCGACACAAATTTTGGCTGATTTTTTAACCATGATGGAACATTCGGATAAACCTTTACATCAGGTTACTTTTGCGTATGTTGGGGATGCACGGAACAACATGGGTAATTCATTAATGATTGGTGCTGCTAAAATGGGAATGAAATTCCGTTCGGTAGCTCCCAAAAGTGTTCAACCTACCAACGAATTAGTTAATCAGGCTAAAGAAATAGCAAAAGAAACCGGAGCAGAAATTATTGTTACCGATAATGTTGAAGAAGGAGTAAAAGGCTGTGATTTTATTTATACCGATGTTTGGGTATCTATGGGAGAACCCGAAGAAGTTTGGAAAGAGCGAATTGAATTGTTAAAACCTTATCAGGTGAACAAAAAAATGATGGAGTTCACCGGAAATCCTAAGTGTAAATTTATGCACTGTTTACCTGCATTCCATAATAGAGAAACCAAGATTGGTGAAGAGATTTATCAAAAATTTGGTATTGAATCCATGGAAGTTGCTGAAGAAGTATTTGAGTCACCCGCATCTATCGTTTTTGACGAAGCCGAAAACAGAATGCATACGATTAAAGCAGTAATGGTAGCTACATTAGGTGCATAGAATATCAGAAAATAATGAAAAGATAAGAGGGCGCTGTTACAGTGCCCTCTTGTTTTTTATTCAGGTTTAAATATTCCCAGCGGATCAACAAATTTAGTAACAACCGATTGTTTCTCAGATTTTACCGCCTGAGAAGTGATAGTCATTACAGGGGGCTGTGAATAATTAATAATTCGGTGAGCAAAAGCTCCGATATAATTATCGAATGAATAGCGTTCCTTGTGGGTCATGATAATCACAAGGTCTGCATTAATTTTATCTGAGTACTCAATAACATCCTGATAAGCATACGTTCTTTTTTTTCTTAAAAGTTTGAATGTATAATTTGCCTCATGTTTTTTAAGCTTTTTTTCAATATTTTTCACCTTTTTCCGTGTACGTATATTCCGGTTTCCAATTCCTTCAAAAAGTACCGAAACAAAATGTAATTTAGCCTTTGCATATTGATTGAAAGCTAATGCTGCATTAACCTTTCGGTTGGTATCTTCAGATAAATCAACAGGAATAACAATATTTTTAAAGTCTGTATCAATCCTGTTTTTAATGGTAATCACCGGGCATTTAGCTTCGGTAATTACATGGGTAACAATAGAACCTAAGATTTTATTTTCTTTCTCCTCTTTATGTTTATCACATAAAATGATAAGCTCTGAATTAACAGATTCTGCATATTCCAGAATTTGTTCGTGCACTTTGCCAAAAAGCACTTTTAGTTCAAAATCCGTTTCAGGATGAAGTGCAGCTGTTTTTTTTAAATTTTCAAGCGATAATTGATACAGTTGTTCTTTGGTATCTTTGGTAATGACCAGGTTATTCCACCAGTCTCCCAGCGAGACAATATTAATTAAATGAATTCTGCTTTTGAGTAGCTTAGATAAAAAAATAGCTTCTTCAAGCGAGTTTTCCGAATCCTTTGAAAAATTAATAGGTACTACAATATCTTTCATAAATATGAATTTTCTTCGATTTTAAATTACACCTTTTACAAAATGCCAGGTAATGTAAATTGATGCAGCAAGTTTAAGTCCTACACCGGTTAAAAAACCAATAAATGCTCCGAGCCCGGCTCTGAAAGCATCTTTGTTATTGGCTCCTTTTAATGATTCACCAATAATTGCGCCTGCTAAAGGGCCTAGTATTAATCCCAATGGTCCTAAAAATATCATGCCAATAATCATTCCTATTCCTGCACCCCACATGCCTGCTTTTGTTCCTCCAAATCTTTTGGTCCCCCAAATGGGAACAACATAATCTAACACGGTGACGAAGATAGCTATAAACGCAGCAATCAATAAGAAATTAGTGGTATAATCAGCAAAATCCGTAAAATGCACGATTAATAATCCCAAAAAGCTAAGCGGAGGGCCGGGAATAACAGGTAAAATACAGCCCAGCAATCCTATAATAATCAGAAGTATAGCTATTATTAATAAAAACCAGTCCATCAATATTTATTTTAGTTATGATAAAAATACGAATATAATTTTATTCTAAAAGATAAAAAATTGATTAAATGTTATTTATTCTTTATAAGCGCTTTAATATGGGTTATATCAGCATTTAAATCACAACCCGAACAATGGCAGCCATTCTTCGTGCTGTTTTTAAGGAATGAAATGAATTGGTATCCGATATAAACCAGCGATAAAGAAATAATGATATATACAATAACTTCTTGAATCATAACTTTATAAATTTGAAATTAACGTTCCGGTTTGATATACCAGGAATGAAATAATCCAGGCCAGGGATGTGGTGTAGAAAATAGTGAAAAGTCCCCATTTCCAGTGACCGGCTTCTTTGTTGATAGCTATTATTGTTGCAATACAAGGAAAATACAATAAGATAAATAGTAAAAAAGTATAAGCCACAAGTGGCGTGAATATTTGATTTCCATCTTTGTCTTTGTCGTTTTGTAACCGAACGACTAAATTTTCGTGTACATCCGACCCGTTTTCTTCGGCCTGATAAAGAACTCCCATGGTACTGACTACAATTTCTTTTCCGGGAACACCGGATAATATACTAACACTCATTTTCCAGTCAAAACCGAGGGGGCGCATTACAGGTTCAATAAATTTACCTATCTGCCCGATATATGATTTCTCTTGTTTTTCTGCATTTTTTTTGTTTACAACGGTTTGTATTTCGTCGTATGCATCGGGATTGGATTGGGCTATTTGTTCAATTTTCTGATCATAATCTACGGAGTATTCAATATCTCGTGGATAGTATCCTAATGCCCATATTATAATGGATGCAACCAGAATAACGCCGCCCATTTTTTTTAGATATTGTGAGCCTTTAGCCCACATATGCCTTGTTGTATTACGGAGTGTTGGTATACGATAAGGAGGAAGTTCCATTACAAAAGGCACTTCTTTTGATTTGAAAAGGGTCTTTTTAAAAAGAACAGCTATCAGGGCAGCAACAATAATTCCAATAATATAAATGGAAAATAATACCGTTCCGGGATAGTTTGGGAAAAAAGCAGAAATAATGAGTACATAAACAGGCAGACGGGCACTACATGACATAAATGGATTGATGAGAATTGTTAACAGCCTGTTTTGAGGATTCTCTATGGTTCTTGCCGACATTATTGCAGGTACATTACACCCAAATCCCATAATTAACGGGATGAACGATCTTCCGTGTAGTCCTATTTTATGCATTATTTTATCCATAATAAATGCTGCACGAGCCATGTATCCAGTATCTTCCATGATGGAGATGAAAAAGAATAAGATTAAAATATTGGGAAGAAAAACAATTACTCCGCCAACACCACCAATTACCCCATCAATGATTAAATTTTTGAGAGGCCCCGGGGGCATAAAATTATTTATCCCGTTTCCAATAAATCCTATAAGGGTGTCAATCCATTCCATGGGGTATTGACCTAACTTAAACGTGGAGAAAAACATTATCCATAAAAAGAAGATAAAAAACGGAAATCCTAAATATTTGTGAGTTAGTACTTTGTCTATTCTGTCGGTGTTTTTTCTGCGGGTTTCGATGTTTCCTTTATAAGTTTCTTTTAGGGCTCCGGTTATAAAACCATATTTGGCATCGGTAATAATGGTTTCGGTATCATCATTTAACAGCGATTCTAATTTCTGAATCTCTGTTTCCGTTTTTTGTTTTATGATATCGTAATTCCTCCATTTGGAAAGGGAAAAATTTGCTGCTTCATCTTTTTCAAGCAGCTTAATGGCATAAAATCGTGATGAAATAATATCGGTCAATCGTTTGTTTTTCCAAATTTCATCCTGAATAGTACGAATTGAACTTTCAACATCTTTGCCGTAGTTGATATGAATATGTCTTACGGTTGGGTCTTTATCTTCATAAACCTCAATTACTTTATCAAATAAATCTTTTACTCCCAACCCTTTTGAGCCTACTGTTGGAATGATAGGGATACCCAACATTTTTCCCAGTGATTTAAAATCAAATTCATCCCCCTTTTTCTTTAGCTCATCGTACATATTAAGGGCTATTACAACCTTAATGTCCATGTCTATTAGCTGAGTGGTAAGGTAAAGGTTTCGTTCAAGATTTGAAGCATCTACTACGTTTATAACCACATCGGGTAGTTCGCCTAAAATAAATTTGCGTACAAATAGTTCTTCCGGTGTATAGGCCGATATTGAATAGGTGCCGGGAAGGTCCGTAATGTTAAGGACATAGTCATCTACTTTACAAAGCGATGTTTTTGAATCAACGGTTACACCACTGTAATTTCCCACATGTTCTCTTGATTTGGAAGCAAAATTGAATAATGACGTTTTTCCAGAATTTGGATTACCCACTAAAGCTACCTGAATTTCTTTTCCTTTTTTTCGGGCGGATGTTTTTAATACCTCATCCGTAATAACTCCGTTAAAAGATTTATGAGTAAGTTGTTTGGCTTCTTCTTCGGTAATAACTTCAATTAATGAGGCTTCGCTACGACGTAGGGATACTTCATACCCCATAAGGCTGTATTGGACAGGATCTTTTAAAGGAGCATTTTTAATCACGCTGACCATTTGCCCTCTTACAAACCCCATTTCGGTAATTCGTCTTCGAAAAGCTCCCCGTCCGCGCACTTTGGTAATTATACCCTGATCGTTATTTTTAAGTTGTGATAATCGCATTAATATCTTAAGTCTACCTCTTCATCAAAAGAATTCAAAAATATATTTATTCAGACAAACAAACAATACCAATATGATGGTATTTTTTTAACAATCATTAAAGTGTTTTGTTGTTATGATAAGATTTAAATAAGAATAAAAACCCTTCAAAAAAGAGAAAAAAAACTTAAGTTTGCTATAAAAGAATTTCAATGAAAGATGATAATATATATCAAAAGCTGAAAGATATATTAATTGAGTTGGGGGGTGATTTTAGTATCCTGGAAGAGCAGATAGATGTTGATTTACAGGTCGAATTCTTTGAGCTTGTTCATGAAATAGCTGAAAACAAGAGAGAAAATAAAGAAATTCTGGATGAAGCATATAATAGGTTGATTGATCCTGATGTGCATACAGAAGAAAAGAAAAAATTGTTAGCCGAACTTTCTACTATTGATAAGCCCGAATCTTATCGCATCATTGAAAAAGTGGTGAATGATAATGATAGTGAATTGTATTCATGGGCTATGTTGGCACTTCAACATTGTCGTATAGGGCTGGAAACCAGCTTGCTTGATGAAAATCAGATTTTTATCTCTACCGGATTGGGAGGAAAAGGAGAGAAATTGCGCTATTTTATTGCCTGTAAATTTAAATCCGATGATTCTTTTTCGGATACTCACAAGAAAATTGTACAAACAGAGTTTGAGGATGTTTTTGAAAAGCATGATTGCAAAATAGAAAAAGTTACCTTTGTTGAAAAGTATGTTTCTGTTATTGCGCTTATTCCTATTGAGGTTTCCGTTGGAAATGTAATTAAATCTTCTATTACCGAGTGTAACCAATATGGTGATTTTTTATATCAACAGTATTTAATCACAAATGTTAAAATGCTGGATTATACGGAGATAAAAAACTTTTTTAAAGATAAAGGATTATAAATTTAAAAATATTAAATGCTATGAATCATCAGGTAAATGTTGCCGTTCAGGTATTACCAAAATCAAAAACAAAAGAAACTTATGCATTGGTTGATGAAGCCATTCAGGTAATCAATGATTCGGGTTTGCGATACCGGGTTTGTCCGTTTGAAACGGTTATTGAAGGACCCTACAGAGAAATTATGAAAGTAGTGGAAAAGCTACAGGAGGTTTGTTTTGCAAAAGGAGCAGATGAATTATTGGTTTATCTTAAAATTCAAAACCGAAAAGAAGGGAAGGTAACCATCGAGGATAAGATGGAAAAATATGATTAAAAATAAAAAAGGCCGGCAAAAAGCCAGCCTTTAATTTTTATTCTTTATTTTCACCCAGGTCATCGAATTTTACATCTGACGTGTAATTTTCATTTTTTGTATTATCAATTTCAGCATTAACTTCAGCAGGCTCAAATGAGTCATTTTCCTGATTCTGTACCGCATTCTTGATAAAGTCTATTACTTCTTGAAGGTTCTCGGTAAACTTGTCAAAATCTTCTTTGTATAAGAAAACTTTGTGCTTTTCAAAATAATGTCTTCCGTCCCGGTTAAACCTTTTTTTACTTTCTGTGATGGTAAGATAATAATCATTTCTTCGGGTTGTTTTAACATCCAGAAAGTAAGTTCTTTTCCCTGCTCTTACAACTTTAGAGAAAATTTCATCACGTCCTTTATTGGTTTGTTCGTTGTTGTTTTCGTTTTTCTCTAACTCTTCGTTTTTGTCGTATCCGTCCATCTTTTAATAATTTAGTTGGTTTAAATTAATCAACACCCAAAAGTAAAAAAATTATTATTAAATCATCAAAAAATAGTTTTTTTTTGAATTTCTGTTTTTAACATACCTGTTTATAAGATTAATTCATTGTTTGGCATATTGGATAAAAAAGGGTTTAAACATTTTATCGGTAGATTTTTTTATCGATGATAAAAACTGGATATTAAATCGTGTTAAATAATTGAAAAATCTGTGTTCTATTTTAAAAAAATCGTTTACTTTGCAATCTGAAAAAAATTAATATTAAGGAGTTCTTAAAAATGATTAGCCGAAGATTATTACGCATAAAAATTCTTCAGATTTATTACGCTTATCTAAAGTCTAGTGGACAATCCATAAATCAGGCAGAAAAAGAGTTGTTCTTTAGCATCCAAAAATCCTACGATTTATATCATTATTTATTATTATTGGTTATTGATATTGTTCAATATGCCCAATCTAGAATTGATTTGGCTGAACAGAAATTTGTACCCTCCCATGAGGATCTGAATCCCAATACGAAATTTGTTGATAATCAGTTGATAAAGCAGCTGAAGATAAACGATTCGCTAAATAAATATTTAAATGATAATAAATTGAGCTGGGTTAATTATCCTGAGTTAATTAAAAATTTGTATTTAGAAATTAAAGAATCGGATATTTATCAGAACTATATGAATGCTGAACAACGTTCATATAAAGAAGATAAAAAATTGATAATTGATTTATTTGCAAAAATTATCATTGTTCATGAACCTTTATATCAGAATCTGGAAGAACAAAGTATTTATTGGAACGATGACCTGGATTTTGTTACCGGCATGATTATTAAAACGTTAAAAAGTTTTAAAGCATCGAGTGACGAATCGCAACAACTTATGCCTTTGTTTAAAAACGAAGATGATAAGGATTTTGCAAAGCATTTGTTACGCAAAACAATTTTAAAACATAGCGAATATCAGCAGCTAATTGCCGATTATATTAAAAACTGGGATATTGAGCGTGTTGCCTTTACCGATATTGTTGTTATGGTGCTTGCAATTACAGAATTGATAGAATTTAGAGAGATTCCTGTCAAGGTTACTTTAGACGAATATATTGAGATAGCTAAGTTTTATAGTACACAAAAAAGCAATGTCTTTATCAATGGGGTATTGGATAAAGTTGTTGCAGACTTAAAAAAAGATGGTACTATAAAGAAAACCGGACGAGGATTAGTCGGTGAAATATAACCTGATTAATGACTCCTTATAGGAGTGATAAAGTTTATTCGTTTATTAAAAATACGTCAGGTTAATATTTCTTGATGGTTTCCAAAAATAATTATTACTTTGTATTTTAAATTAACAGGCAGAATGACAGGTAAAATACAGAAAAATTTTATATGGTTTCTTTTACTACTTTTGGCTGCATGTTCTTTGAAAAACCCAAAAGATAAGCAGAATGATTCATCTAATGTAATAGGAGTTTCCAATGTAAAGTTCGATACCATGTATCACAATTTTGGAAACCTGAACCAAGGCGAACAGGTTGCTTATTCTTTTAAGTATAAAAATATCGGGACATCCGATTTGGTGATTAAAGATGCTTACTCAACATGTGGGTGTACTGTTGCCAATTATACTAAAAAAGCAATATCCCCGGATGAATCAGGATATGTAGAAATTATTTTTGATAGTGCAGGAAGACGAGGTGTACAATATAAAAATATAATAATAGAAATGAATACTATGCAGGGAAAACATACCCTGTCAATACGATCGAATGTTATAAAAAAATAAGTATAAATAATAATTAAAAATTTAAAATGATGAACAATTTATTGTATGTATTATTAATGGGGCAACCCACTGAAGGACAAAGCCCTTTAACTTCTTTTTTACCTTTGTTATTAATCATTGTTATTTTCTATTTCTTTATGATACGTCCGCAGATGAAACGTCAGAAAGAATTGAGAAAATACAGAGAATCTTTGCAGAAAGGTGATAAAGTTATTACTACAGGCGGAATCTACGGAAGAGTAGACGGTCTAAAAGATAATTATGTTATTGTAGAAATTGATAAAGATGTGAAAATTAAAATTGACAAAAGTGCTATTTTAAAAGACGCAACGGATATTAGTTCAACAAAATAATTTTGTAATTTTACAAGCGTTTAGGAAATGATTCTTAAACGCTTTTTTATTTTTCCAATGGTGGTATCAAAAAATATCGAAGATAATATTAAAAAGTTTTTTGCCAGACGAAACGTTAAACCTGACAAACGTTTTATCATATTTTTGATATTTGTTTTTATTGCTACCATTTTCTGGTTTCTTAACCAACTGGAACAGGAGTATGAAACGGAAGTAACGTTACCGGTAAGATATACCAGTTTCCCTAAAGATAAGATATTGGTTAATGAGTTGCCTAAGTATTTTGATATTAGGGTAAAAGGTTTTGGATATAAACTTCTTGAATATAAAATCAGTAATAAATTTCTTCCTTTTGTTATCGATGTTAATTCAATTACCTTGCGAATGTATTCGCGCAAAGATTATATCAAGTTTTATGCTTTAACCAGAAATTTATCAGATAAAATTGAGCAACAACTAAGTTCCGAGTTGCAAATTATAAAGATTCAGCCTGATACGCTGTTTTTTGATTTTGCTGATCGGATTCATAAGAAAGTTCCTGTAGTATCTAAAGTCAACCCGCTTCCTGCATCACAATATATGATTAAAGGCAATGTTTTAATGAACCCGGATAGTGTTACTATTTCCGGAGCTAACCCAATTATTGATACGATAAATAAAATTTATACCAAAGAAGTTGAAGTTTCAGATTTAGCCAAAAATTATCAAGAGCAAATTGCTCTTGAACAATATAGTAACGTAGATTATTCTGATGAAAAGGTAGAAGTTTCTATTACCCTTGAGAAATATACTGAAGGAAGCATAAAGGTGCCGTTAAAAGTGAATAATATTCCTGATTCCCTGGTATTGAGAACATTCCCTGATGAAGTTTCTGTATCCTATTTTGTTGCCCTGAGTGACTATGATAAAGTATTACCCCAGTTTTTTGATGCCGTAGTCGACTATAACGATATAAATTTTAATAATAACAGGGTAAAAGTTAAAATAACGAATTCGCCTGATTATATCAGGTCTTTAAGATTTTATCCTCAAGCTGTTGAATATTTAATTGAAAGGAAAAATGATTAAAGTAGGTGTAACCGGAGGTATAGGTAGTGGAAAAACCTTGGTATGTGAAATTTTTGGTCATTTGGGAATTCCTGTTTTTAATGCCGATATTGAAGCAAAAAATATTTATTCTATTGATCAGGATGTGATTGACCAACTTAAACAGCTGTTTGGTCAGGATATTTATCATAAAGGGAAACTAAAAAAAGATGTGCTTGCCAACATTATTTTCAACGACAGTAAGGCACTGGATAAAGTAAATTCCATTATTCATCCCAAAGTACGTGAATATTTCTTAGATTGGGCAGAGAAGCAAACAAGTAAATATGTAATTGAAGAAGCAGCAATTCTTTTTGAAAGTAATGCATATCTTGATTTGGATTATATAATAAATGTACATGCCCGACAGGATAGCAGAATAGAACGGGTAATGGAACGTGACAATATCAGTAAAGAACAAGTATTAAACAGAATGAAAAATCAGTTATGTGATGAAAAAAGGATGAAATTAGCTGATTTTACTATATATAATGATGATGAAAGAATGTTATTACCCCAAGTACTGGCTATTCATCAAAAAATTTTAAAAAAATTATAGAAGATTATGGGTAAATTTGGGAAATGGATTGCCGGAGGTTTAGGATGGGCAATATTTGGTCCCCTGGGAGGTATTCTGGGATTTGCTGTGGGATCGTTATTAGAAAATGCAGATACACGAACCACTTCGGGATATTCAGTAACCACTACCGGTAGCTTTGCTGCCAGTTTGCTCGTGCTTATCGCGGCCGTAATGAAAGCCGACGGAAAAGTATTGAAATCCGAATTAAATTATATTAAAAAATATTTTGTACAATCTTTTGGAGAAGAGTCTGCAGCCGAAGCGATACATATGCTTCGTGATATTCTGAAGCAAAATATACCGGTTCAGTCGGTTTGTGCTCAGATCAAAAATAATCTGGATTATTCATCCCGCCTTGAGTTATTACACTTAATGCTTGGAGTAGCAAAAGCTGATGGCCAGGTAGATGCCGGTGAACTGAATACGATAGCACTCATAGCAAGATATTTGGGTATCAGCACCCATGATTTTGAATCTATAAAATCGATGTTTGTTGAAGATGTTCATTCAGCTTATAAGATATTAGAGATTGAACAAACAGCATCGGATGAGGAGGTGAAAAAGGCCTATCGTAAAATGGCCGTTAAATATCATCCGGATAAGGTAAGCCATTTGGGTGAAGATTTTCAACAAAAAGCGAAGGAAAAGTTCCAGAAGGTAAATCAAGCCTATGAAAAGATAAAAAAAGAACGTGGAATAAATTAGTTTTAAAATTATTTCTCATTTTTGTAATGAATATTATTTTTGCATCTCATTAAAAAATTAAAAATCAAATTTATGTTAAAAGATATTTTATCAATTTCGGGTCATGGGGGACTGTTTAAATTTATATCACAGGGACGACATGGTATTATTGTAGAATCGCTTGAAACTAAAAAACGGATGAATATGCCGGCAACGGCTAAAATTAGCGCCCTTGAAGATATCGCTATTTTTACCGATACCGAAGATATAGCTTTAAAAGATGTTTTTAAGGCTATTTATGAAAAAGAGGATGGAGGCGAAGCGATATCGCATAAATCATCCGCTGATGAGTTAAAAAACTATTTCTCCGGAATATTGCCCGATTACGACCGCGACCGGGTTTATGTTTCTGATATTAAGAAAGTTGTTCAGTGGTACAATTTGTTGCATAAATTTGATATGCTGAATTTCGACGAGGAAGAGGAAGAAAAAACTGACGAAGAAGAAAAAGAAAATCAATCTGAAGTTAAAAAAGAAGAAGCAGAAAAGACTGCAAAGAAGGAAAAACCAGAAACAAAAGATAAATCAAAAACCGACGACAACAAAGGGGAAAAATAATACGGTTTATTGCTGTAAATAAAAAATCCGCTCTTTGACAGCGGATTTTTTTATTTTATCGGAGCGTTTATGATTTATCAAACTTTTTAGCCTTTTCCCAAATTACATTCATTTCGTCCAGTGACATATCTTTCAGTGAAACCCCTTTCTTGAGGGTATGTTCTTCGAGATAATTGAATCGGCTGATAAATTTTTTGTTGGTCCGCTCTAAAGCAGTTTCCGGGTCAATATCGTATAAACGTGCAGCATTGATTAAAGAGAAAAGCAGATCCCCAAATTCGGCTTCTATTTTATCGTAATCTTCTGATTCTACTTCATCCTGTAATTCTTGCAATTCTTCTTTTACCTTATCCCAGATTTGAGTTCTTTTTTCCCAGTCAAAACCAACCCCTCGAACTTTTTGCTGAATCCGGTTTGCTTTTACCAATGCCGGAAGCGAGTCGGGGACACCCGATAAAACAGCTTTTTTACGATCTTTTTCTTTTAACTTTATGGATTCCCAGTTCTCTTCTACCTCTTTACTGTCTTTTACATTTACATCACCAAAAACATGCGGATGCCGGTGAACCAGTTTTTCATTAATACCTTCAATGACATCGGTTAAGTTAAAGGTATTTTTCTCGGCGCCAATTTTGGCATAAAAAACAATATGCAGCAATAAATCGCCCAATTCCTTTTTTAGTTCTTGCATATCACTTTTTATAATGGCATCAGCTAATTCGTATGTTTCTTCAATGGTGAGTGTTCGGAGCGATTCCAGGGTTTGCTTTTTATCCCACGGGCACTTTTGGCGTAATTCGTTCATTATCTCTATTAATCGCTTGAAAGCAGCTAATTCTTTTTGCATTTTTTGTTAAAATTTTATGCGTATCGATGAGTTGATCGTTAGATTTAATAATTCGGCGGCATTTCCTCCGTTAATTGCAATCTCTAAGAGATTTATTGAATTAAATAACGCCAGTATTTCTCCAACCGATGTTTCGTGGTACGACTGGTTAATTTTCGAAATCATATAATGGTTGCTCTGAACATATAATTTAAAAGATTTGTCTTTTACCACTCGTTCAAACAAATCTTTAGAAACATTCGTAATGGCATTTTGAAATGAATCAATGTATACAATACTTCCTGAAATAACATTATCTTCAATGGTAGCGCGTAAAGGTACGCGGCGGTTAATTGTTTCTGTTTTAGTACCTAATGTATCCAAAGGTTCTCCCTGGATAATTTTACAGGCTACGTTGGTAAATACATTTAAAGTGGGAAAACTCGAAGTTGCAGAATTATCTACGATGAAAAATTCGGGTTTCTCTTCTTCTTTAAAAAGCAAACTAAAAATTCCATTATCTGTTCCTATAAAATATTGATCATTACACTTAGCAGCAATAAAAGGCTGATCAGGCAATAATTCTGTTTTTACACCAATGATGTGTACACTTCCTTTAGGATAAAACCGGTAACAATTTTTTAAAATAAATGCTGCCTGAAAAATATTAAAAGGCTTAACCTGATGAGTAATATCAACAATATTTATATCATCACATTGACTGTAAATCGAACCTTTTACAGCGCCAATATAAAAGTCTTCGTTGTTCCAATCGGTTGTTAATGTAATAATGGGCATAAACTGCAACTAAAAACTTTTCAGTAACCTTAACAAGAAATAATGATAAATTTAAACTAATTGTTATTCCTTTGTGAAAAGATTTATTTATTAATTTTATAAAAAAATCAAGTTAAACTATTTTTGCTTATTTTCGATGTTTCAAAATTATATGTATTACCTTTGTTTATTGATTTATAATTAAATATAAAATTTGAAAGAGTAAGCAAAACGATTACCAAATGTAAGCAATATTTGTGGAAAATTTATGATTGAAAAGGTTATATATTTAGAGGGAATTGAACCAGTAAATATTTATGGTGTAAAAAATACCCGATTAGAAAAATTAAAAGCATTTTACCCTAAACTGAAGATTATTGCTCGTGGAGATGAAATTAAAGTAAAAGGAGAGGAGCAATTAATTTTTGCGTTCGAAGAAAAGCTTCAGTTGATCATAGAATATTTTTTAAAATTTAAAAAACTATCTGATGTTGAATTTGAAGCTTTGTTAAAAGGAGAAGGGGAATCACTGCTCAAAAGAAAAGAAGAATCAGATGATGCTATAATTTATAGTAATACCGCCCGCCCGATAAAAGCCCGTACGGTTAACCAACAAAAATTAGTTGATGAATACAGCACGAATGATTTGCTTTTTGCCATTGGACCTGCCGGTTCCGGTAAAACTTATACAGCTATAGCATTAGCTGTAAGGGCATTTAAAAATAAAGAAGTAAAACGCATTATTTTAACCCGTCCGGCTGTAGAAGCCGGAGAAAACCTGGGTTTTTTGCCCGGTGATTTAAAAGAAAAGCTGGACCCTTATTTACGACCGCTTTACGATGCTCTGATGGATATGATTCATCCAAGGAAACTGGCCGATTTAATCGAAGACGGAATTATTGAAATTGCACCCTTGGCCTATATGCGTGGACGTACGCTTGATAATGCTTTTGTAATTTTGGACGAAGCACAGAATACCACCGTAAACCAGTTAAAAATGTTTCTTACCCGGATGGGTAAAAATGCGAACTTTATTGTTACCGGCGATGTTACACAAATTGATTTACGTCCGAAAAATAGATCAGGATTGGTACAGGCATTAAAAATTTTACAAAACATTAAAGGTATATCGATTGTTCATTTTGATGAGCGCGATATTATTCGTCACCATCTGGTGAAATATATTGTAGATGCATACCAGAATAATTTTAAGGATGATGAAGGAGAAAGCAGTGTTAAACAGAAGCAGTAGACAGTTCGTTATAATTTTACTAATATAATACTTTATCCATTTACTAATTAATAAACTTATGGCACAAGCAGTAGTAAAAACAGATTTTAAGTTTCCTAAACAAAAGAGTGTATATAACGGGAAAGTTCGCGATGTGTATAATATCAACGATGAATATCTTGTGATGGTTGTTAGTGACCGTATTTCAGCTTTCGATGTTGTTTTACCCAAAGGGATTCCTTATAAAGGACAGGTATTGAATCAAATAGCGGAAAAGTTTTTGGATGCTACCGCTGATATCGTTCCTAACTGGAAAATTTCTGTACCGGATCCTATGGTTACGATTGGACATTATGTTGAAACTTTTCCCGTAGAAATGATTGTTCGCGGATACCTGACCGGCAGTTCATGGCGTTTATATAAAAAAGGAGGCCGGGATATTTGTGGTGTCCCTTTACCCGAGGGGTTAGTTGAACATCAGCGTTTTTCTGAACCTATACTTACCCCTACTACAAAAGCCGAAGTAGGCCACGATGAAAATATTTCCAGGGAAGAGATTATTAAACAAGGACTTGTCAGCAAAGAAGATTATGAATTGTTGGAAAAGTACTCGTTAGAGCTGTTCAAACGCGGAAGTGAAATTGCTAAAGAAATGGGCTTAATTCTCGTGGATACAAAATATGAGTTTGGAAAAAAAGATGGAAAAATCTATTTAATTGATGAAATTCATACCCCCGATTCTTCACGATATTTTTATTTAGATGGATATGATGAACGACAACAAAAAGGCGAAAATCAAAAACAATTATCGAAAGAATTTGTCCGTGAATGGTTAATGGAACAGGGATTCCAGGGAGAAGAAGGACAGCAGGTTCCTGAAATGCCTGAAGCGTTTGTTAACCAGGTATCTGAAAGATATATTGAATTGTATGAGAAAATAACCGGCGATAAGTTTGTTAAAGCGGATGCCAGTCAGATTATTCAAAGAATTGAGAAAAACGTTACAAAAGAATTAGATAAATTATTATAGTATACATAAATTTTTCACTGCCAGGGCGCAAAGTAATGATTCCATCTGAATTAGCTTCGTGTCCTCGCATTTTTGTGTTGAAATGATAAGTATATATAATTTTCTCTTTAATAAATCAATATGCTTAAAGAGGATAGATTCAAAAAGAGATACTGGATATCCACAATAGGATATCCGGTATTTTTATTTAACACGGTTTAATCAGAGTTTTTAAATAATCTTATTACTTTTGTCATTTGATAATAACTTAAAGACTAAATAAATGGACAAAGTATTAGGAATAGGAAATGCATTGGTTGATATTATGACCATGCTACCCGATGATTCAACCTTAGAGAAATTCTCGTTGCGAAAAGGGAGTATGCAAATATCAGCAAGAGATTTTGCCGATAAAGTAGATAAAGAAACGGTAAAATTTAAAAAGTCTCAATCATCAGGTGGTTCAGCCGCAAACACAATACATGGATTAGCAAGTTTGGGAGCTCCTGCAGGATATATTGGTAAAGTAGGAAATGATTCATTTGGCGAGTTTTTTAGTAATGACATGAAAGCCAACGGTATTGTTCCGTTTATGCTTAAAACCATGACAGAAACAGGAAGGGCTATGGCTCTAATTTCGCCCGATTCGGAACGAACTTTTGCTACCTATTTAGGTGCTGCTGTAGAACTTTCTGATATTGATCTCTTGGAAGAACAATTTAAGGATTATAAGTATTTACATATCGAAGGGTATTTAGTATTAAATCATAAATTGATGCTTAAAGCAGCCCAATTGGCGAAGGCTAATCATATGAAGATTTCTTTAGATTTAGCAAGTTATAACGTTGTTGAGGATAATCTTGAATTTTTAAAGGAATATGTAAAAAATAATGTTGATATTATTTTTGCCAACGAAGAAGAAGCCAAAGCATTTACCGGGAAAGAACCTGTAGAGGCTTTGCACGAACTGGCTGAGCAAAGTGAAATTGCTGTAGTAAAAGTCGGTAAAAATGGCTCCTATGTAAAAAGCAATAATAAAGTATCTGATATTGCTCCATTTAAAGCAAACTCAATAGACACTACAGGTGCAGGCGATCTTTACGCATCCGGTTTCTTATACGGATTAGTAAACAAAATGCCTTTGGAAAAATGCGGCGAAATAGGCTCCTTATGCGCAAGCAAGGTTATTGAAGTTGTGGGCTCCAAAATGAGTCCTGAAACCTGGAATGAGATTAAACAAAAGATTTAAGAAAATTATATGCTTTTCTAAAGGGCAGCTATTCTGGTTGCCCTTTTTTTATCATCATTTTTTTGTTGTTTGTCAAATATTTGGTTCTAAATCAATTATAGGTTTTTGTAAAATCGTAAAACATTGCTTAAATTTATATATAAATAATAATTATTTTTTTTTAGCATGCTACCTGTCCAATAATTTTAAATCAGGTTCTTTCAACTAAAAAATAACTGAATGGGGGATTCGACAAATCAAAATAAAGAAGATGACACTAATATTGCTAGTAAACTCCCGGGGGTTTTAAAAATTTATAAGGAAAGTAGCTTTAGCTTACAGTTAAAAGCCCAGATATTTTATAAAATTTGTATGGCTGCTATCTTTGCCCTTTTTATTCTTATCGTTTCATCATCCTATGTGCAATTATATGGTCCGGAGAATAAACTAAATTATCAAATTTTAATTCCTACCATTGTTTTACTTCTCGTTTTTATTGTTTCTCTTTTTTTATTAATTAAAGGAAAATTTAATATTGCTTCACATTTATTTTTAATATCAGCCAATATATGCCTTTGGTATATTATGTTTTTCAGTAAAACCGGGCACATCCTTATAAAATTTGATACCATAGTGATTGTTTTAGCAATTATTAACACCATTCCATTATTTATTCATAAATACAAATCAACGATCATAATTTATGTAGTAGGTAATTTAGCCTTACTGTTTCTTTTTGTTCAGCTTTTTAAAAATGATTATGGGTTAACGAATTCAATCATTGTTGATTATTTAGTTGATGTATCCATAGCGATATTATTTTCCGGGGTGGCAGCTTATCAAATTGTTCGAATTAATAATAAGGCATTAAATAAGGTTGAAGCTGATTATCGTAAGAGAATTTATGCAGAAAAAGCATTAAAGGAAAGCGAACTAAGATATCGGACCATTTTTGAAGATACTCAGGTTGGGATTTACCAAACCACACCCGATGGAGAAGTTTTAAAAGCAAATCCAGCCTTACTAAAAATGTTAGGTTATAGTGATTTAGAAAGTTTATCGGCAAGGAACCTTACTGAGAATGGGTATTTCTTGAGTAACTCACGAAAAGATTTTGTAGAAACGATTCATAAACACGGGTTTATTAAAGATTACAAAACGGAATGGATGAAGAATAACGGTGAAAAAATTATCATCCGTGAGAATGCCCGGGTTGTTAGAGATGATTCCGGAGGTGTAAAATATTATGAAGGTTTTGTGGTGGATATTACCGAACGGGAGAAAGTGATGAAAGCCTTGGCCGAAAGTGAAGAGAAATACAGAGGGATGGCCGAATTACTCCCTGTTGCAATATGGGAAATAAACTTAATCGGGATATGTACTTATGCAAATAATGTAGGTTTCAAAATACATGGTTTTACCCCGGAAGATTTAGTAAACGGAATAAATGTGCTGGAGTTAATTATACCCGAACAACGAGATTATGCAACGAATAATTTAAAGAAAAAGTTAGAAGGATTTGTTTCCCAGGGAGATGAATATGTTGCCGTCAGGAAAGATGGGACAACATTCCCGGCTAAAATTTATACCAGTGTAATTTATCAAAATAAAAAACCTGTAGGTTTTATAGGAGTTACGATTGATATAAGCGAAGCAAAAAAGGCAGAACAAGAAGTTAAAGAAAGTGAAGAGCAATTGAAGATGGCCCTTTTAGGGGCTAAGTTAGGAATGTGGGACTGGAATATTGAAAATAATACGATAAAGGTTAACGATCTTTTCGTGGAGATGCTGGGATATACCCTTAATGATTTTGTGGGCGGAATTTTAACCTTCGATGATTGGAAGAAGATGTTACATCAGGAAGACTTCAATAAAGCCATACAATTGTTTAATGAACATGTTGAAAAGAAAACAGAGCTCTATGAAGCTGTTTTTAGAATGAAACATAAAAATGGAGAATGGAAGTGGATACTAGCCAGGGGTAAAGTTGCTGAATGGATAAAAGGAGAACCTCTGCGGGCATTAGGTACCCATTTGGATATTACAACCAGAAAAAAAGCGGAACAGGAGCTGGAAAAGTATCGTAAACATTTAGAATTTTTGGTACAGGAAAGAACCGAAGAACTGGCTACAGCCAATGAAGAGTTAACTTCCACCAATGAAGAGTTATTAAACCAACGGCAAGAGTTAGAGACTGTATTGCTAAATTTACAAGATACACAAAAACAATTGGTTCATTCAGAAAAAATGGCCTCTTTAGGTGTTCTGGCTTCGGGCATTGCCCATGAAATAAATAACCCCTTAAATTTTATTAAAGGAGGGGTGTTTGGTATCGAATCTTATGTGAAAGAAAACCTGAAAGAGTCTCTTAATGAGTTAAATCCTTTTCTGGATGGTGTTAATGAAGGAATCTGCAGAGCCGCAGAAATTGTTAAAAGCCTTAATCATTATAATCGCAGAAATGATGCTAAAATGATAGCATGTGATATTCATTCAATTATTGAAAATTGTCTGGTTATGCTTAACAATCAAATTAAAGACAGAATTACAGTAGAGAAGAAATATACGACAAAAAAATTTGTTTTAGCCTGCAATGAAGGAAAATTACATCAGGCCATCTTAAACGTTTTAAGCAATGCTGCTCATGCCATAGAAAATGAAGGAATAATAAAAATTAAATCTTTTGTAAAAGCGAAAGATTTTAAACTGGAGGTAACAGATACAGGTACCGGGATTAGTAATGAGCATATAGATAAAATTTTGGATCCTTTTTTTACAACCAAGGCACCCGGAAAAGGAACCGGTTTAGGATTATCTATAACGTACAATATTTTACAGGAACATAATGGGACCATTGAATTTAAGTCAAAACTACATAAAGGAACAACTGTTATTATAACTTTACCTTTAAAAACAAAACCTGATGAAAAATAATATTACCATACTTTATGTTGATGATGAACCGATGAACCTGAAGCTATTTGAGATAAATTTCAGGAAAAAATTTAATGTACTTACCGCAATGAGTGGAGATGAAGGATTAAGGTTATTAGAAGAAAATGGAGCCATTGATGTTGTGATAAGCGATATGAAAATGCCCGGAATGAATGGTATTGAATTTATAAAAAAAGCAAAAAATGAATATCCGGATATCAAATATTATATCTTAACCGGATTTGATATTACCGATGAGATTGCTGAGGCACTTGATGCAAATCTTATTCAGAAATATTTTCAGAAACCTTTTAATATGCGGGAAATTGAAGCGTCCATTTATGAGGCTTTATAATAAAGCGAGGGCTTTACTTAAAGCAAAACCCTCGCTAATGAATTGAAAGCTTATCGCTTATTCCAGCTCTTTCAATAACTCTTTAACTGCTTTTTCCAGCTGTGGGTCGCTATTATTTAAACGGTCCATAAATGTATTTTTAACATAAATATCGGGAGCTACACCGGTTTTTTCCAAATCTTTTCCATCCAAAGTATAACACCCCCAGGCAGGTAACCTTGTATACGAACCGTCAACCAGTCTTCGAGCGGATGTAAAAATAATCCATCGATAGGTTTCCGTACCAATGATTTTGCCCAGTTTTAATTGCTTAAATCCTGCGGCTGTCATCTCAGCATCGCTTAACGAATGTTCATTGATCAGTAAAACGATGGGTTTACCTGCCGGAGCAAAATTAGGTTGCGGCGAAAGTTTGCCATCCCTGTATTTCCATTTTAGATAAGGTTTTTGAGATAAGAACTGCAAAACTTCATCGTGGACATTACCCCCGCGGTTATACCTTAAATCCAGGATTAAAGCATCTCTATGAACCGCTTCGGTAGTCATGTCAATCAGAAAATCTTCCAGACTCCCGGAGCCCATATCCTTCATATATACATAAGCAATTTTTTTATCTGATGCTTCATCTACTATTTTTTGTTTGCTTGCAATCCATTGGTCATTAAGCAAACTATTGAATTTTCGCGAAGTTATTGGATGTATTTTTACATCATACGTTGATTTTCCTCGCTTAAAAGTGAGTTTTATTTCATCCAATATTTCCGGATGATTAAAATAAACATTTCTGTTTTTCGATGGGGAGGTCTTAACATCATTTACAGCAATAAGCTCATCGCCGGCCATAATTGGATTATCTAAAATATCTATCGGCGATTGGGTTACAAATTCTTTTACCTTATAAGGATTATCCTCATCAAAAAGAATCCCTGTTTCATTACTTCTTAGTTTGTAAAATATTTTCTGCTCTTCTCCATGGGTTCTGAAGTCAAGGTGCGACGCATTCAGTTCTCCTAACATATCAATTTGCAATTGGCGCAAATTTTCACGGTTTCTGATGTAAGGCAAAAATTGCTCATAATAATTGCGGGTTTCCTGCCAGTCTATCCCGTGATAATTAACATCGTAAAAGTTTTCAGCCAATGCAGCCCAGTTTTCATAAAACATCTGCTCAAATTCATCATTTAGATTCTTGCTAAAATTATAATCAATCGATATTTTGTCCGTCTTATTACCGGAAACATTTACTTCATGAATACTCCCATTTATTAAAGCATAATATTTAGTTTTTGATTTAACAATCATGCTATATGAATGATCCGAAATACTTTTTGTTTCAACTTTTTCAAAGGGTGTTAACTCCACTTTGTTAAAGGATGATTTGCTGTCGTCGGTATAGGAGTTGAAAAAGAGAATTTCTTTATCTTTTTCTTTAAAAATATAGGGGCTATGATGTTCTCCGCTTACATTAGCTACTTCTTCCCAGCGTTTTTCGATGTTTTCTAAAGTAAACCTAACTTCAACTGTGGTATCTTTTTTATTTTCTTTCTTAAAAAGATTCTCATATTCTTCAGATTTAAAATTCTTTGCGAATTGGTATAATGGTATTCTGAATATTTTATTCGTGCCTTTTCCTCTTGGATATCCCGGAAAAAACCTGTTGGCACTAATATATAGATATTTTCCGTCGGGCGACCAAACAGGGTCATTTTCCGGTACACCATTGTGGGTTATATTTATACTCTTTTTTTGCTTGATATCATAAATAAAAACGTCGGGTTCAAAGTTTCTGAAAGCGGTATAAACAATATAATCTCCATCAGGTGAAAAGTGTGGTTGTGATCCGCGAAACCAAAATTCATCTTCAATAATCTTTTCTACGTTCAATGATTTTAAATCAAGTAAATGAATAGGAGAAGAGCCACTTATATAAACGGCTTTTTTATGATTGGGCGAAAACTCTATGTATCGCTCGGTTTTGTTCTCAAAGGTTATTTGTTTTTCCCCGGTATTTTCTATGGCCGAGGTTTTAAAAATATTGGTCCATCCTTTATTCGTTCTTGTATATAACAGGTTTTCGTTATCCTCCATCCATTTTACCTCAACAACACGTTCATTGGTTTGTGTATTTATCTCTTTTACAAATTTTCCTTTGATATCTGAAACAAATAATCTTCCACGCGAAACAAATGCTATCTTCTTATTATCGGGTGATATATCAAAGGTTGATACTTTCCCCTGAACATTAAATTTCTGATGAATATCAAGCGTCTTATTTTTGTAAATTTTGATTTTCGGTTTTTGCGTGCTATTCGTTTTTACATTATAAACATGAATTTGATAATCTTTAGTGAAAACCACTTTTTCACCGTTAGCGCTAACCTGAGGATTTTGTATTGCAGTATTAAAATTGGTGAGTTGTTTTTTATTAGAATTTTCGAACGTAAAAAGATTGTAAACTGAATTTTTTTCGTCCGAAGCAAAGTATATGTTTCCATCAATGTCGGTTACAGGCCAAAGGTCTTTTCCGTTGTATGTCGTTAATTCTTTATATTCGTTGGTCGTAGCATTGTAGTATTTAATATCCGGATTATGGTCTCCTTTATATCGTTTACGGTGAGGAAACATAAAGCTTTCCCACGACTCAGTAAACAGGTATGCGTTTTCTTCAGGTAGTTCTGCTAAATGATGTGCATTATTAAAGTAGTTGTCGCCAAACAGCCTTTTTGGTGTTCCTCCGTTTACTGCAATTTTATACGAACCAATAACATTATAGCGGTTAGATGTGAAATTAATGGTTTTTGAATTCCACGACCAGCTATCTACGTAGTCGTTTGCCTCGTGATAGGTGAGTTGAGTAATTTCACCACCATGAACAGGTAATATATATACATCGGCATTACCATTTTGCTCCGAAGAGAAAGCAATCCATTGTCCATCGGGGGAAAAACGCGGGTTGGATTCTACTCCATCCATAGCAGTTAGCCTGGAGGCTATTCCTCCATAGGTTTTAACCTGCCATAAATCATTTTCATACACAAAAACAATTTCTTGTCCGTCGGGAGAGAGGGTAGGTTCTGTTAAAAAATAAGCTGTATTTTCTTGAGCTATAGACTTAAAACTAAAAAGAGTGAATAAAATAATGGTTACAATAGTAATCTTTTTCATCAGGTTAAATTTTATTATGATTAATTAATTCTTTTTCTTTGATACTTTAAGTGTATATAAAGTTTAATTTCTGAAGTTAGTAATAAATTTTTAAAATCAATAAAATTGTTTTTTACACCCATAAAATATAACGAACCGGTTTTTCGGCCTCCTGCCGAATCAAAATCAGTAATTATCCAGGCCACTTTAGGTTGTTCCTGGAATAAGTGTGCATTTTGCGAAATGTATTCATCCAAAAAGTTTTCCGTTCGAAGTTTTGATGCTTTAAAACCTGAGATAATCCAATTAGCTCAAACTTTTCCAAAAGCCAAAAAAATTTTTCTGGCTGATGGTAATGCATTCGTATTATCAGCGAACAAATTACTACCGATTCTTTCAGAAATTAATCATCAGTTTGAACGGATTCAGCGCATTTCATCGTATGCATTACCTAAGGATATTTTAAGCAAATCCGAAAGGGAATTAAAAGCTTTAAGGGCATTAGGATTAAAGCTATTATATGTAGGGATTGAAACCGGCGACGATGAGCTTTTACGATTGGTAAATAAAGGCGAAACATATCATTCTACTGTGGACGGTATACAAAAAGCACACGATGCCGGTATAGATACTTCGATTATGATTATTAACGGGTTGGGAGGGAAGAAGTTTAGTCGTCAACATGCTTTAAGATCTGCAGATATAATCAATAGATTACAACCTAAATTTCTTTCAACGCTTACGTTAAGTTTACCTTTTGGCTACGAGCATTTTCAACATCGTTTTGATGGTGTTTATCAGCAACAAACGGTGAAAGAGTTGTTTGAAGAGTTGATGTTGTTTATCGAATATCTTGAGATTGAACATGTGATTTATCGTTCTGATCATGTGTCGAATAACCTGGTTTTAAAAGGTGTTCTTGCTAAAGACAAGGAGCAGATAATCTCTCATTTAAAGCATGCAATTAACTCGACACCCGATAATATTTACCCATCAACATCAACCCTATTGTAACAATTTATTATTTAAATAAATAAAGTTTATTATTATGGAAATAAAAAATCAACGAACAATTACAGTATTAGGCGTATTGTTAGCTATTTCGTTAGCTGTAGTTTCTTATTTAGGTGCTTTTCATCCCTTAACCTATGTTCGTGACGCTGACTCGATGGGAGCTCAGGGTATAGGACAGGATTTGATTGATTTATTTTTTGTAGTGCCTGTTTTACTGATTTCGTTGTTCTACAGCCGGAAAAATAATCGGATTGGGTTATTAGTACTAGCAGGAACACTTTTTTATATTATGTATTCGTTTATCATCTATGCCTTTGGTGTTCATTTTAACCGGTTGTTTTTATTATACTGTTCAACCTTAGGGTTATCTCTTTTTGCTTTTTTGATTTTAATCATGGAGCTTAACCAAAAAGAGGTTAAAAATTGGTTTACCGAATCAGGAATTACAAAAACAATAGGTGTTTATTTTATGGTTGTGGCAACCCTGTTTTATTTACTTTGGTTCAAAGATGTTGTTCCGGCTATCATTAATAATTCTGTTCCTGCTACAGTAAGCGACTATGATTTACTGGTAAACCCTGTTCATGTAATTGATATTGCATTTGCATTGCCCGGATTAATTGTAGTTGCTGTTTTATTGTTTAAAAAGCATAACCTGGGATATATTTTTGCTCCGGTAGGTCTTGTTTTTACTATTATTTTAACGATTGCTCTTGTAGGAATGGTCATGATGCTTAAAGTAAAAAATGTAAGTGATGATACTTCTGTGGCTGGGATTTTTCTGTTTCTTTCGGCTATAAGTACGGTGTTATTAATTTTATTTTTCAGGACGTTGAAAAAAGAGCATTGAATTAGGTTGTTTATTGTAAGAATTCCATAATCTGTTCCAGATTCATTTTTTTTGCTGTCTGTTTGGTATTAATAAATGATTCAGCCAGTTTTGATTTTTTTGATTTTAGTTTTTGGATTTTTTCTTCAACGGTTTCTGAAGATATAAAACGGTAAACCATTACGTTTTTATCCTGACCAATACGGTGTGTACGGTTAATTGCCTGCTCTTCTACGGCAGGGTTCCACCATGGATCAATAATAAAAACATAGTCGGCAGCAGTTAAGTTTAAACCTACACCACCAGCTTTAATCTGGATAAGGAAAACAGGCTGTTTTTCAGAGGTTTGGAAGTTGTTGATTACCTGCTGACGGTTCTGAGTGCTACCGGTTAACATGGAATATGGAATTCCGGATTTATTGAGATAATTGGCAAACAGTTGCAGGTGCTTTACATAGGCTGAGAAAATTAATACTTTATGTTTTTCGGCGATTAAGTTTTCAATATTTCTTGTAATCTCTTCGAACTTTCCGGATTCTTTGTTATAATCTGGATCAACTAAAACCGGGTGGCTGGCAATTTGCCGCAATTTGTTTAATCCTTCAATAGCCAGCATGACAGGTTTTTTTTCGTCTAATTCGATTTGTTCTAAAATAGAATTTCTGATTTTTGACTTTTCTTCTTCGTAATATGATTTTTGTTCTTCGCTCATATCGCAATAAATCACCGATTCCATTTTGTCGGGCAGGTCTTTGGCTACCTGTTTTTTAGTCCTGCGTAATATAAAGGGTTGGATAAATTGCTGTAATCTTTCTTTTTTTACCGGGTCAGCCTTTTTTTCTATAGGCTGAATAAATTCTCGTTTAAAAAAGCGCAGGTTACCCAATAATCCCTTGTTTAAAAAATTGATTTGTGCCCACAAATCAGTAAGTGAATTTTCAATAGGCGTTCCGGTAAGTACTATTTTATGATTTGATTTTAGTTGGTTAACCGCCTTGTATATTTTTGAGTCAGGGTTTTTAATGTACTGACTTTCATCTAAAATTAAATAGAAAAAATGATAGTTAACCAGTAAATCTATATCATTTCGAACAATGCCATAGGTAGTAAGTACAATATCGAATTCCCTGAATATAGAAATATCTTTAGGACGGGTTTGACCGGTATATTTGAAACAGGTAAGTGATGGGGTAAATTTTTTTATTTCTTCCTGCCAGTTATGAATCAATGATGTAGGCATCACAACAAGCGAAGTCCCGGATGATTTAATGTGGGTTTTGCTATTGATATCATCAAAAATACTTAATTGCGAAAGGGCTGGTTTTGTCTCTTGATAAGCCTCAGAACCATTATGTTGTTCTTTTGCGTTTAATAGTAGGGTTAATGTTTGAATGGTTTTTCCTAAACCCATATCATCGGCCAGGCAGCCGCCAAAATGATGTTCTTGTAAAAGCTGCATCCACGAAAAGCCGATCTTTTGATACGGTCTTAATTCAGCGGTTAAATTTTGGGGTATTTCGTATTGTGAATGATTAAATTGAGCAACCAGGTTTTTATATTTTTCCAGGATGGATAAATCTTTTTCGGGCACATTATTTTCTAATAATCCGAAATGATGTTTATCTAATAAAATATGCCCGCCCTCATCCCTGCCAAACTGAAACAATTCTTTATAATTTGAAAACCATTCGTTAGGCAAAATGGCAATTTCTCCGTTTGGTAGCTTGTATTCTCTTTTTCCGGACAAGATATTTTTTCTGAATTTCGTAAATGGGATAGAAAATTCACCTATCTGAATCCGGATATGAATATCAAACCAATCGGTTTTGTCCTCCACATCAGAATGGATGGATATGGGCTCAAAATTATAGGTAATATCCAATTTATCCTGATGGATGAGCACTCCCTGGTTAAGAATTTTTGTTTTATTGTGTTGTAACCAGTTTACATAATCATTAAACCTATTGTATGGATCGGTACTTTGAGCTTCTGGCAGGGTCAAATACGATTCCCCTGGATGTTCTAATCCAACAGATTTTAATTCTTCTATGATCTGATTTTCCCATTTTTTATCGCGGTTGATTTTAGAGAAAATAAAATTTTTATCTTTTTCTTCGAATTTTACCGTTGCATTTGACGGCTTTAATGCTTCAAACGCAAACTTCTTGTTATAGGTAAAATATACGTTGAAAACAGGGTCGCCTTTCAGATTTTTTTCAAAACTTAATACCGCCTCTTTTTGTTTTATTGTTTCATCAATTTCAAAGCCTTTGGCTTTAACCTTAAAATTTTTGATGCTTTCCAGGGCAAAAGTTTCAAACCATTTCCGCTCGGATGATTTGGGAATGTGTATACAATCTTTATTAAAGAAAGGAAGTAGCTTTTTAGCGTTAATATCATCAAAACTATACAGCTTATTAGCGATAATAATCCGGCATGGATTTTCAACCAGTGTTTGTGCTGATTTGTTGAGCAAATGAATTTCTTCGTCACCTTGTTTTACGGTAAGAAAATATTGACTTTCATGTTCGAGTCGGGTGATATTAAATACAGCATGTGCTTTACTTTTAACCACCTCAACTTTATCTTCTGAATTTATGTATTTGGGTTTTTCTTTATAAAATAGTTGCAACTCGGTTTTTGGAAGCAGATCAATAGCTTTTACCATTTTCTTTTCAATATACGGACGAATGAATTTGTCGGCAAATGCTTTGTCCAGCTTCTTCATAAATTCAACGGTAGTTTCTCCGCGTTTTTTGGAGAAAAGTTTATGAAGATTTTGATCGCTATATTCATCTATGGCAGTTAAAATTCTTTTTTCAACCTCAGAGAAGCTATCTATGTATCTGCTTATATTAAGTTGAGAAATTTTGGATTCAATCTGATAAAATCCATGGTTTGGCCTGATAATAACAATATAGGGAGACATTATCAACCCTAATACAGGGTGGTCAACAATGCCAACTACCAATTTTTTTTTCATTGCAAATGCAGCATATTTATTTTTCAAAATTCTATAAAAGTATCAAAAATGAATGATTAAGAATCAGTATATGCAGAGTTTTTTGTTAACAAAATGGAATGTTATGAAAAGACCGGGAATATCGCTGATTGACTTTTCAGGTTGTATGTAAGGTCTTCGATCATAAAAAAATAAGCAAACAATACGAATGGTTTACAATGTTCCCGATAGCGATTTGGTACAAAGAAGAAATCCTACACGGAGTTTATTGCGGAATGGTTCATTAGATCAAGATATCAGTGGCGTGCACCATAAAATATTAGTTCTTTGATGAATTTAAAATTGTAAATGAAGAGCTGACATTATCTTCAACAATTATTCTCCACGGGCAAAACGAATTTCCTTATTTTCGATCATCTTTTGTAATTCGGTAAGCATAGCTTGTTCCTGATTGTCAATGTGTCCGTCTTCAAAAGAAATTTCTAAAATTTCATCGTATTCTTCCGGTGTAATAATATGGTCTTCAATGGCCTTATTTATTAATTGACGTAATCGTTTATTACTTTCACTTAATGGCATACTTATATTAATTTTTATTGTAATTTACAAAATAGAATTAGAATTATTTTAAATAATTTCTCAAATGTTAGAATAGTAGGAGATTACAATGATTATATTATATGGCACAAGATAATTTTTGTAATTGATAAATCAAAATTATAAATTAACACTTTATTTTAAACCATAAATTATAAACAAAGTATTTGAACTTATGCGTGTTAAACGAATATTGCAACAAGAAGAAGGCACTAATAAGCTTTCTGAGGATTTATCATTACTTGATCCTCTGTTAGAAAAATACAAAAACAAAAAAGGTAGTTTAATTCCTATTTTACAAGGAACACAAGACATTTATGGGTATTTGCCATATGATGCTTTTTTTAAAATAGCCGAAATAACAGGCATTGAAATGAGTGAGATGTATGGTGTAGCTACATTTTATACGCAATTTAGATTACATCCTGTAGGGAAGCACATTATCAAGGTTTGCCATGGTACTGCCTGTCATGTGCAAAATGCTACGGCCATTTCCGAGGCGTTAGAAGATGCTTTGGGCATTAAAGACGGCGAAACTACCGACGACAATCTCTTCACTTTAGAGTCTGTAGCCTGCCTTGGCTGTTGTTCTCTTGCTCCGGTAATGATGATTGGTGACGAAACCTTTGGGAAGCTTACCGGAAGCCAGGCGGTTAAAATTGTAAAAGAAATTAAAATCAAAGAAAGTAATTAATCCCTGCACGAGGGAAAATCAAAATATTTTCATATGAAACAAACGAAAGTTTTGGTAGGTTTAGCAAGCTGCGGAATTTCGGCAGGTGCTAATAAAGTTTATAATAAACTCATCGCTCTAAAGCAAGCTGACAAACTTGATATTGAAATTAAAAAAACCGGATGTATCGGAATGTGCTACCGCGAACCTCTTATTGAAGTAATAGATGAAGGGGGTTCTTATTTATACGGTGAGATTAATGAAGAAAAAGCGGTTGAAGTTTTTGATAAGCATCTGAAACAGGGAGAACCTGTAAAGGACTATGTGGTAAAAAGCGACCTTTTTGAATTAAAAGATGATACATTTTGGAAGGGACAGGTGAAAATTGCACTTCGCCATTGTGGAGTGATTGATCCAGAGAATATTGATGAATATGAAGCCCATGATGGATATGAAGGAATAAAAAAAATTATTGCCGAAAAAATCAACCAGGAACAGGTTATTCAAACTGTTTTAGACTCCGGAATCAGGGGGCGCGGAGGAGGAGGTTTTCCTACTGGACTTAAGTGGAGATTCGCCTATAAAAATGATTCGGATGAAAAATATATTATTTGTAATGCCGATGAGGGAGACCCTGGAGCTTTTATGGACAGGTCTTTACTTGAAGGTGATCCCCATGCGGTTATCGAGGGATTGATTATTGGTGCTTATGCCATTGGTGCCAGCGAAGGTGTAATTTATTGCCGTGCTGAATATCCTCTAGCAATAAAAAGACTTAATATTGCCCTCAACCAGGCTAGAGAAAAAGGATACTTAGGTAAAAATATTCTGGGTAAAAAAGATTTTAATTTTAATTTGTATGTTAAAGAGGGTGCCGGAGCTTTTGTTTGTGGTGAGGAAACTGCATTAATTGCTTCTGTTGAAGGCCAGCGCGGAATGCCACGTAAAAGACCGCCATTTCCTGCCGAAGCAGGATTATGGGGGAAACCTTCGAATATTAATAATGTGGAAACATTTGCAAATATCCCTTATATACTATTAAATGGAGCCGATTCATTTGCCCGGTATGGAACGGAAAAAAGTAAAGGAACAAAGGTTTTTGCCCTCACAGGAAAAATCAAACATGGAGGTGCCGTGGAAGTTCCTATGGGAATAACCATCCATGATATTATTTTTAAACTGGGAGGAGGAATTATCGGGGATAAAAAATTTAAAGCGGTACAATTAGGAGGCCCTTCCGGAGGATGTATCCCCGAATATCTTGCAGATACTATTGTGGATTATGATTCGGTAAATGCCACAGGTGCAATTATGGGATCCGGAGGTATGGTGGTTATGGACGAAACTACCTGTATGGTTGATATGGCAAGGTTCTTTCTTGATTTTACCCGAAAAGAATCGTGTGGAAAATGTACTTTCTGTCGTATAGGAACCAAACGGATGCTTGAAATACTTACCCGGATTACAGAGGGAAAAGGTGAAGAAGGTGATATTGAAAAACTGGAAGAGCTGGCTTATCAGATTAAAGATAATTCATTATGTGGTCTGGGACAAACAGCTCCCAACCCCGTACTTACTACCATTAAGTATTTTCGTCATGAATACGAAGCACACATTAAAGATAAAAAATGTCCTGCACTAAACTGTAAAAAACTGGTTACTTACAGTGTTGATCCTGAAAAATGTACCGGATGCACCGTTTGTGCTAAGAACTGCCCGTCTAATGCTATAGATGGTGAAAGAAAACAGGTTCATTTTATCCGGCAGGATGCATGTATAAAATGTGGTATGTGTTACACAAAATGTAAATTTGATGCAATCGTTTTATCCTGATTTTTAAACGTTTAAAACAGATAAAAGATGCTGAAAAAGTTTTAAATGAATCATTAACCAAATTACAAACAAAAATGAGTAATCAACTAAATATAATATTAAACGGTAAAAATATAAAAGGTAATCCCGGAGAAACAATTCTTGAACTAGCTAAACGTAACGGGATTGAGATTCCTACCCTCTGTAACGATAAAAGACTTAAACCCTTTTCATCCTGTTTTGTTTGTGTGGTTGAAGTGGAGGGGATGAAAGGGATGCAACCCTCCTGTTCTACTAAAATACAGGAGGGAATGAGGATAGAAACAGAGAACGGGAAGGTAAAAGAAGCCCGAAAAACAGCATTAGATTTATTGGTGAGTAATCATTATGCCGATTGTGAAGCGCCGTGTAAGCAAACATGTCCTGCTGGGGTTGATGTGCAAGGATACATTTCGTTCATTGAAAAAGGACTTTATAGCGAAGCCATAGGATTAATTAAACAAACCAATCCTTTACCGGCTATTTGCGGACGAGTTTGTGTGCGTCCCTGCGAAGTGGCTTGCCGCAGAAACTATCTGGATGAAGAAGCTGCTGTGGGAATTGATTACTTAAAACGTTTTGCTGCGGATAAAGATCTGCTTTCTGAAACCAGATATGTACCAAAAGTTGAGCCTTCAACCGGCAAAAATGTGGCTGTTATTGGTGCCGGACCGGGAGGATTATCTTCGGCCTACTTCTTACAACAAAAAGGTCACCAGTGTGATATTTTCGAAGCAAGCCCGAATCCCGGAGGATGGCTTCGTTATGGAATTCCTGAATATCGACTGCCAAATGATATTCTTGATCAGGAAGTAGCTGCTGTTACTGAGTTAGGAGTTAATATTTTTTATAATGAGAAATTAGGAGATAACTTAAGTTATAAAGCGTTAAAAAAGAAATATGATTCGGTAATTTTAACCATTGGTTCACAACGAGGAACATTAATCGGTTGTGAAGGAGATGATGCTGAAAATGTTTTTTCAGGAATTGACTTCCTGCGAAATATGGAAATGACAGGCCAAAAATATGATTTTACCGGTAAAACAGTTGCTGTAGTTGGAGGTGGTAATACGGCTATGGATTGCTGCCGTACATCGGTGCGTTGTGGAGCAGAAAAGGTATATGTAATATACCGTAGAACCGAAAAAGAAATGCCGGCAAACCCCATTGAGATCCATGAATCGAAAATTGAAGGCGTTGAGTATATGTTTTTAACCAATCCGGTTAAAATCAATAAAGATAAAGAGGGGAAACTAAAAACCATGACCTGTATTAAGATGGAGCTTGGTGAACCGGATTCGTCAGGGCGTAGGCGACCAATACCTATTGAAGGTTCTGAGTTTGAAATTGAGCTTGACTTTGCTTTGGCAGCGATTGGTCAGAAAACAGAAGTTAACTTTTTAGACGATATTAATAATTTTTCGGAAAAGGAAAAATTGGAAGTAAATCGTTGGGGCGATATTGCTGCAGATGAAAATACTTTACAAACAGGAATAGCATCTGTTTTTGCTGCCGGTGACGGAGTTACCGGTCCGGCAACAATTATCGAAGCTATAGCCCAGGCAAAAATTGCCAGCAGAAGCTGTCATCAATTTTTATCAGGATTACCCATAGAGACTGAACCAAAAGAATTTATTAGTAAAAAAGAAAACTTTAAAGAATTATCTTCGGATGATTTTTTAGGCAGGTATAAAAAACAACTACGTGAAGAAATGCCTGTTTTAGCTGCAGATAAACGAAAAAATTTCGAAGAGGTTGAGCTGGGGTATCAAGATGGAAAAGTAGCTGAACATGAAACTTCCCGTTGTCTGGAGTGTGGCTGTACTGAGTTTTTTACCTGCGATTTAAAAAAATATTCTACACAATATCATGCAGAGCAAAATCGATTTGCTGGCGATTTTCACGCTAATGAGATTGATTTTTCTCATCCATTCCTTGAAATAGATAATAACAAATGTATTTTATGTGCTCGTTGTGTGAGGATTTGTAATGAAGTTGTTGGGGCTAATGCATTGGGACTTGTTAATCGAGGGTTTGATACTTATGTTGCTCCAAGCATGGGTGGTTCATTAACCGAAACCAATTGTGAATCGTGCGGATTATGTATTTCTACCTGTCCAACAGGAGCGATAACAGAAAATACTTCCTTTAAACCAGGGCCTGTTCAACTGGACACCGTAAATACCCTATGTAATTACTGTTCGATTGGATGTGAAATAGAATATCATCACAAATCTGAATTTGTATGGAAAGTTACGGGTAAAGAAGGGGTAATTAACAAAGATGGTAATATTTGTCGTTATCCAAAGTTTGGATATAATATAATGAATGACTTGCAAAGAATTACCCAGCCTTTACTTAAGGTAGATAATGATTTTGAAACGATAAGCTGGGAAAAAGCTTTTGATATCGTTGCCGACGAAATAAGAGGAGCAGAATCTGATGAAAATGGATTCTTTGCAGGAGCTAGAATAAGTAACGAAGAAATGTATTTAATTCAGAAATTAGCTCGTGTCGGCGCAAAAACAAATAATATTACCAGCTTCCATTATGTGGGGCAAGGCAGAGGCTATGAATCTAATTATAAGGCAAATGTTCCGTTTGAGGATGTAAAAAAGGCCTCTAAAATATATCTTCTTGGTGCTGAAATTAACAACGATAATGCTGTGGCCGGATTTATGGTGAATAATGCCCGTGAAATAGAAAATGTACCGGTTGAATTAATTACTACGCTAAAAGAAAGTGACTTAGAACATAAAGTAGACAAAATATTTAAAATTGAATCATACTATCATTTTGTAAAGGCCATTAATTATTACCTGCTAGATAAAGGGTTGCAAAATTCATTGTTTATAAATGATCGTTGTGAAGGATTTGATTCGTATAAAAAAGAATTGCTTAAGGAAAATTATGACGAATTGGTTAAGTCATCAGGAATATGTTGTAAGGAACATCTGGAAGAATTTGCTGAAAATTATACTAAAGAAATGAATGCAATCCTCATATTCTCTGAAAAATATGTTTCGGCGAATGTGAGTAAAGAATTATTTAACCTTGCAATGATTACCGGTAAATTAGGTAAAACAGCCAGTGGATTAATTTCTTTGAAAGAAAAAAATAATGCACAGGGATTATTTGATATGGGTATATCATCGAAAAACGGAGTAGGTTATACCGATTTAACGGATAAGAAATTTGCTGAAAAATTGATGAAAAAGTGGGAGGTTAAAGAACTTCCGGAACTTAATGATACTTGTACCAAAGAAATATTAAATGAAGGACACATAAAAAAGTTCTACATTTTTGGAGAAGACCCAATTGGTTGTGCTATGGATAAACCAAAAGTTCAGAAATGGTTTGCCGATACAGAGTTTGTGATGGTTCAGGATTACTTTATGACTGAAACTGCAAAACAAGCCGACCTAATCTTACCGGCGACATTTCCTGTAGAATCATCAGGAAGCTTTACGAACACACAAAAGAATATTCAAATTTTTGAAAAGCAGTTTAAAGGAAAAGTGGAAAGGGAGAATTTTGTACAACTTTTAACTATTTTGAAAAACCTTACAACAAAAGAAGACACTAAAACCGTTGATGATATCCGTAAAGAGATTTTTGAATTATTACCTCAAAATAGTTCTCCCGGGAAGTTTGGTTTTAGTTATACCCAAAAAGATAATATCAATAAACTGTTTGATTACGGATGTGATTTTGTGGTTAAAAAATTTAACGATGATTTTGAAAAAGCATTTTATCATTAAAAATAATTGATTATGAAAAAATTTGAAACGATTGATGAAATTTATGATTTTGCCATACAATCAGAACAGGAAGCGGTAGATTTTTATAATGAACTGGCTGCTATATCCAAAACAGACGATATGCGTAATGTTTTTCTTCAGTTTGCACAGGAAGAAATTGGTCATAAAGCACGGTTAACAAAGATTAAGAATGAAGGTGTTTATCAGCTTGAATCACAAAAGATTAAAGACCTTAAAATCAGCGATTATACCGTTAATGTAAAACCTGCATCAGATATGACTTATAGCGAAGCACTTATTTTAGCTATGAAAAAGGAAAAAGCAGCCTTTAAATTGTATTATGAGTTGAGTAAACGTGCCGTTAACGAAGAAATGAGAAATGTTTTTATTGCATTAGCTCAGGATGAATCAAAACATAAGTTACGCTTTGAGATTGAATATGATGAGTTTGTATTGAGAGATAATTAGGATCTGAGATCTAAAATAAAAAAAGCAGAACAAATTTGTGTTGCTTATTTTTTAATTTCATCAGTTCATGTAATTTTGTGATTTAATTTATTTTTATACTCATTCATTAATGGAAGTATTTTTGTGTAATTTTTTAGTTAAAGAACATTTTTAAATAATAAACATAAAACCGGTGAAAAAAATTTCGTTTGTTCTATTCATCCTATTTATCTTTCAAAGTTTCGGTATGGCACAGGAAGATACTGCTTCTGTCCATAAAGCAGATGACAAGGTAATGATTGGGGGGAAATTATATTATGTACATGTCGTTAAGAAGGGAGAAACTTTATATTCGTTAAGCAATTTATATCATGTTTCACAAAAAGAAATTGCCAAAGAAAACCCTGAAGTTTTTTTAGGATTACAGATAGGGCAGGCTCTAAAAATACCTGTAGTTGATGAGAAAACTGCCTTAACAGGTGGTGCCAGGGATGAATTTATTTATCATAAAGTAAAGAAAGGACAAACGCTATACTCTTTGTCGAAAAAATATGAAGTTTCTTTAGATGATATTATTACCTGCAATCCTGATTCACGCTATGGGATAAATGTTGGAGAAATGTTAAAGATACCCCGATCGCATCAGGTTGTTGAATCAATTCAGCAGTATCCCAAAAAAGATGATCCAGTTGAAGATACGATAAGGGTAGAAAGAGATTTCATTTATCATAAGGTAGCAATAAGAGAAACAATTTATTCGTTAACCCTTGAATTTAATGTTACACATGATGAGCTGCTTAAGCATAATCCTTTCTTGGCTGATGGACTCAAGGCTGGACAAACAATTAAAATACCCAAAAAACAACCCTTTGAATCCGTTAGTATATTATTTGATTCAGATATAGAACCAACAGATACAATTGATTTATATAAGAAAAGAACTACAGTTGCTTATTCAGACTCAGTCTCATTATTTCCTTGTGATACACTTAAACAAATAAGTGATAAACCTTTTAAGGTAGCTGTTTTATTGCCCTTTTATCTTGATAAGAATGACGAAGAGTATTATATCGATTCGAGTGAGGTAGATGATTTTGGGGAAAAAATTTATGAGAAGATTTATTATGATCCATACTATATTTATCCCCGTTCTGTAAATTTTGTTGAATTTTATGAAGGTTTTCTTTTAGCTGTTGATAGTTTAAAAAAGCAGGGGCTGAATGTAAATTTATATGTTTACGATACAGCGAATGATACTTCCCGATTAAAAGAAATATTAAATTACCCGATGATGGAAAGTGTGGATTTGATTATAGGACCGATTTATAATCATGAGCTAAAGATTGTTTCTGCCTTTTCAAAAAAACATCAAATAAAAATGGTGTCTCCCTTATGGGATAATCTTCAGTTAGTTGATGAAAACCCTCATCTCTTTCAGGTAACCCCTTCTTATGCTGCACAAATTGATGAATATGTGAAATATATTTCTCAATTTAAAGACAAAAATCTCGTTCTGGTTCATGATGGAGATAGTTTGCAGTATGACAATATTCAGATGGTAAAAGATAAATTGTTTGCCAGCTTTTCGGATTCCGTTTTGGCGAACATTCAATTTAAAGAAGTTATTTTTAAAGACAGTATTAATGTATTTGAACATGCTGCCAGTATGGAAATAGAAAATGTCTTTATCGTTCCTTCAAATGATGAGGCATTTGTTACCAATGTGGTAACAAAATTAAATACTTTATCAACCTTTAACTATCCTGTTAAGGTTTGTGGTTTGTCTCGCTGGCAACGATTTGGAAATATTGACACGGAATATTACTTTAATTTGAATTTATGTATCAGCACTCCATATTTTGTAGATTATAAAAAAGATAATGTCAAAAATTTTATTCTTAAATACCGGGATACTTTCAAAACAGAACCACAGCAATATGCTATACACGGTTATGATATTGGAATATACTTTCTATCGGCACTTTTAAAATATGGGCATAAATTAGAGCAGTGCATCTATTTTCACCATCAGGACTTATTACAGGCTAATTATAATTTTGTCAGATGGTACGAAAATTCAGGGTTTGAAAATATTGATGTTAGCTTAATTGAGTACAAGGAGAATTATAATATCTCGAAAATTAATCAGGACATTCAAAAACAACTACTTGAAGCAAAATATTAATAAAAATTAAATCAGGATTCTTGTTTTTTTAGTTTTTTACCTATATCTTACTATAAATTTGAACTAATTTATTGATTTTATTTTTATTATGATTTATGGCTAATTGCAGAGATCTTAAAAAAGATATTAATTTTCTTTCCAAACAAGTTATAAACGAGTGTTTTTCTTTTATGGAATATTCTCCTGTACAAAATCAGGAAAATTTATTGGAAATTTTACATGATGCTGAAATTATTCGTCGTAACCTTCTTTATAAAGTCAATCATCCTCCAGAGGGCTCAAAGAACCTGAAAAAATATTATAATAATGTTACCGACGAATTATATAATTTAAATATTGAGCTAATCGAGCGAATTAATAGTCTTTCACAATAAAATTTATTCTTCTATTCTTTTTTTATCCTGTTTGCGCGGAATACCATATCGGTTGATTGCCAAATTTTATTTTTTAAATTTTCCGGATAACCGGGATTTTCGTTTAAAAAAAGATTGATTTCGGTAATTGCACGAATGCATGAATGTCCCGAAAAAGTAGCATTGAGCCACTGTGCCGGGAAAAAAATGTCTCCTGTAATTTGAAGTTCTTCCAGTACCTCAAGCGATGGCCTGATATACTTTATGGCTGATTGGCTCCTTAACGGGTGGTTTAAGTAAGATACTGCAGTTACCACCCAGGGCTCTTTTTCTCTGTTCTTTTCGTCCATTAGTGAGTAAAAAAACTGATCGCGTGTTTCCTCATCACTCGATAGTGCCGGCAGTATAAAATTAAATCTCTCTTTACGTTCATCATTGTCTATTCTTTGGTATTGAATATCCAAAATTTTATCAGCATCTTCAACATTGCGCAACGAAAGCTTAAAAGCCAGATCGGTGAAATCCCGGGTAGAAAGATGAAGTTTATTTATTGTTTTTTCTTTTTTAAATAGCTGGATTAGAAAGTTAATCGATTCATGGGATGAGGCAATACCCGAGAAAGTGTTGAAATAACTTAATTGTGTTTTTTTGTTGTTCGCTTTTTGTAATTTATCCCTAAGGATTTGTTCCAAGGGGGCAGTTATAGCTTCTTTTTCATCAGCGGCTAAAAATTTCCAAAAAGTAGTTTCAATATATCCGAGCAGCAGATTGATATTTTGAGGGTTTTCTTCCGTGCTAAGCACTTTTATATATGTCTGCATTAAATCCAGAGGTTTTATTTGTTCGTAAAGCATATTTTCCCACAAACTAATATATAATGCACACCGTAATGATTCATCTGTAATTGAATGTAAATTTTTAAGGAAAAAAGTGGTTGATTCATCATCCAATTTAAAATAGCCATAACCTAATCCATTCGTATTAGTAAAAATATAATCAGCTTTAGGTAAAGGTTTTCTTAAGTTAACAATATTAAACGTGTCTTTAGTTTTTGTTTGATAAAAGGCTATATTTTTACCGGAAACCACAATGGTTTTTAAATTTTGTATCCACATACGGCCTTTTTCTTGCGGATCTTTTTGTTCAATGATTATATTTTGTAACTGATGATTGGGATTGAAGGCTTTCTGTGTAATATAATGTGGCATACCCGGTTCGTACACCCAAACATTACTCCATTTCTTTAAATCCAGGGTTGATTTTTGGTCAATGATTTGAATCAGGTTATCCCAGGTAGCATTTTTATATTGATAATTTTTGAGGTATTGACATATTGCACTTTTTAAGGTGTCCTCTCCGGTTAAGTCCTCGAGGTGTCTCATCATTATTGGTGCTTTATGATAAATGATCGGTCCGTAGAGTGTTCCCGCATTTTTCATATTATCCAGCTTTTGGCTTATTGGATTCGCCCCTTTTGTACGGTCAATTGAGTAGGATGAAGGATAATGATTGATTAAAAAATTCAGGTCATGATTTATTGCAGGGAATTGAGGATTTACTATTTTATCGGCAATAAAATTAGCAAAAACTTCTTTTAGCCAAACTTCGCTGAACCATTCCATGGTTACTAAGTCGCCAAACCACATGTGAGCAGTTTCGTGGGCAATTAAGTTAGCCCTGCTTAATTCGTCGTTTAGGGTTGCCGATTCGTCTAAAAATAATTTTGTGTCGCGATATAAAACAGCCCCGGGATGTTCCATCCCTGAATACTGGAAAGAAGGAATGGCAATAAAATCCATTTTTTTAAAAGGATAGTTGATTTGTGTATATTGCTCGAGCCATGATAACGAACCGAATTTTAACTTAAAAATGTCATCTGCATTACGTTTAACTTTTTCAATATCATTTTCTCTATGGTACATCGTTATTTCCCGTTGCCCTTGTTTTTTTGTAATAGCATTAAATTTACCCGCTACAAATGCAAAAAGATAAGTGCTTATTGGTTCTGTTTCTGTAAAAAACCAGGTTTGCCGGTTATTATCTTTTGTTTTGTTTTGCAAGGGCGGGTTAGCTACCACAACCCATTTTTCGGGAACGGTGATGGTTGGTTTAAAAATTGCTTTTAACGAAGGTTGATCGAAACAGGGAAATGCAGTACTAGCTCTGTCAGGCACAAACAATGTGTATAAATATTCTTTATTTCGGTTTAGGGCTCTTTCGCCGGCAATAAATTCTATTTCCAGTATATTTTCGCCATTGTTTAAGAATCTTTGAGGGATAATAATATGTTCGTTATTGAAATGGTAGTTAATTTTTTTATTGTCTATCTTTACTGCTTTTATTTGCGATGATTTATTGCTAAAATCTAAAATCAATGGTTGATTCATGCTTTGATTAAAATCAAATCGGATAGTTACATTTCCATTAATTTGTTTGTTTATTGAATCGGGGATTGAAAAGGTGATATCATACGTAATATTATTTAGTTGTTTATTCCTGAGTTGAGCTAATTCAGCGCTAACACCTAATTCCGTTAGTTTTGGGGGTGCTTGTTGACAGGATATGATAAACAGGGAAATACATACCGTAAAAATGATTAATCGAAGCATTGAACATTTTTTTTTCATTAGCACAAATATTTTTTCAAAAAGGTTAACCTTAAAATTTAGCATTTTTAATTGCGTTTATTACTTTTTCAAATGAATAGGGTTTGGTGAGTAGCTCGTCAAAACCGGCATTATGGTAGTCATTAAAAAAATCAGCGGGATTATGAGCAGTTAGAGCTATAATGGGAATTCTTTTATTGGGTTCGGGAAGATTATGTCTGATATACTTCGTTGTTTCCAGTCCATTCATCACCGGCATTTCTATGTCCATTAATACTATATCGACAGGGGTGTTGTTAATAATATCAATAGCAACTTTTCCATTTTCAGCTTCAATGATATTATCCGAAATTTCCTGTAATATTTCTTTAAGTAATATTCTGTTTATGAAAATATCATCAACGATAAGTATATTATATTTCTTCATCACTAACCAATTCTGCTTAAAGTTTTAATAATATCCATACTTTTTATTTTAATCGACTTTCCATCCAGTTCAATAATTTTATCGTTTTTAAATTCCGTTAATGTTCTGATTAAACTTTCTTTCGTAGTACCGGCCAGTTCGGCCAGTTCGTTTCGGGTAAGCGGCAGTTCAAAATGTCCGGAATGATAAATTTGTTCAGAAAAATACAGAATTAAATCCGCTATTTTTCCTGGCAGTTGTTTTTGATATTGAGAAATCAACCGGTCAATAACAAAAAGATTTTCTTTGCTTAATTTTTTAAGTAATGATGTGGCATATACTCCGTTATTATTTAAAACGGAATGAAAGGTGCTGATGTCGATAAATAATATTTCAGCATCTTCGATCACAGAGGAAGAATATTGAAAAGTAGATTCTCCAAAAATTGAGGCTAATCCCAGAAAGTTGCCCGGCGTTGCTATTTTTAAGATGATTGATTTGTTATTTCTGCCCTCTTTAAAAATCTTAATTAATCCCGACTTAATAAACATGATGTGGGATGTAAGGGTGTTTTGCTTAAAAATGATATCTTTTTTTTGGTATTGTGCGACCTTACAATTTGATTTTATCAGATCGATATCATTTTGGGAAATAATATTTTTATTGGAGAATAAAATATCAAAAAGATCTGTTTTTTCTTCTTTTCTCATAAACCCTTGTGATTTCGGTAAAAATATTAAAATCTTTTTAAAAATAATGATTTAACCCTCTTTTTTTGGTGATGTAAATCATCATGTTTAGTAATGAATGTCATAGCAATATTGTTGTGGGATAGGCATGATTAGATGTAAATTTACAACATGAAATGTATCTGTTTATAAAAATAAAAAAAATATCTAATTCTTTTCCAATAAAACAATTGTAACCAAGTATAAAATCATGGTAAAACAAAATATTTTAATAGTAGACGATTCTGAAACCAATTTGGTTTTGCTTGAAGCTATTCTCGAAGATGATGGGTTTAATGTTAAAACAGCATATAGTGTAAAAGAAGCAGAGCAAACTTTAAAATCATACACTCCTGAGTTAATTCTATTAGACTTGTTGATGCCAAATGAAAATGGCTTTGATTTATTAAGGAAGTTAAAAGCTAATGATCGTTTTAAAAATATACCGATCATTATAGTAACTGCATTTGCGAATCTAGAAAATAAGGTTATTGCTAAAGATCTTGGAGCTGCTGATGTAATTGAAAAACCAATCAATATTCCGGATTTTATCGAAAAAGTTTACAACGCATTAGATGAAAACAAATAAACAGAACATTAGATGAACTACGATAAAGAACTCGAAGACAAAATACAATTAAAAGCTTTACTCAATACATTTTCTGTTGAAGATATTTCTTCATTATTTTCCAGTATTGATAAGAATTTAATCTCTTTACACAAATGCTCGGCTGATGATTTTTTAAAACTGAACAGTGAATTTAAAAATATATTTGCGAAGTCGAAAGTCATTGCTGATAATATAAACGTTGTTCTTGAAAATTTTAATGATAATAATAGCCAGGAGTTTTATCATGAAGTTGAAAAGTTATATAGTAGCCTTAAAGCGCGCATAGAGCTTTTTGATTATAAGCTGGATGTTGCTGTCGATTCGTTTGAGAAAATTAATAATCACTTACGTCTTGTGTCTTTCCCTTTTAAAAATTACAATCAGAATTTAATGAGCCTTAAATATTTGCTTGCGAATCTTAATTTAAGCATTTCCCCTATTCATGATAAAGAAAAAAGTAAGATTGAACAGCAAAATCAGATGGCAAGCCAGATTATTGACAAAATAAAAAATCTTTCTGACACGATTGTTAAAAATCTTAACCATCTTCAAAAAATATCTAAGCTCTCGCTAAATAATCTAAAGCAAATAAAAGAACAGAAAGAATTTAATATTGGATTGTTGTTATCAAATATTCATGAAGTGCTGAAGGTGTTAAAGGAAAAATACAAGAAAAATAAAATATTAATCCCCGATATTATTACAAGCTCTGAAAAAACAACGATTAGTGTTGATGATATTATTAAAAAATTACAATATCAGGATATCATCAAACAAAAGATGGAGCATATTCAGCAAACTCATCGTGATTTAATTAAAGAGTTAAAAGCCTTTGAAAATACCAATAAAGATGAAACACATCTGAACGATTTGGCAAAATGTTTTCTTCGTATTCGTGATATTGCCGGATTACAGGCAGCGCAATTAATCCATGCCAATAAAGAATACCAATCCGCATTAGAAATTATTATCAATCAATTTTTAAGTATTGGCGATCATATGAAATATATATCGCAAAAAGGAAATGAGATCTTGTTTGACGAAAATGGGACAAACTTTTATAATGATATTATTCGTTTGTTTTCTATGGCTAACGATATTCTTGATCAAAAATTTACACAAAATAAGAAAATTAATGATGATGTCACGATTCTGGAAAATCAATTAAATGTTATTGATTTATGTTTTAATAAGTTAAATATCCTTAGCAACACTTTTCAGAAACTTTTTTATGATTCCATGGAAAGTATACAGGAAATTTCCGGTGATGAATTGAATCATGAAAAAAGTATTTCCCAAATTAAAAATTTATATACCGACATTAACCATAATTACCAAAAAGTATATAAAATTTTCACAGACCTGACATTGATTAAAAATAATTTCCAGGATTTTAAAGAAAATAGCGATCAGCATTTTATAACCAACGAGTACATTAATCAGTTTGGTGAATTTGTGAATAAGATCAAAGATTCGGGTGATACGATCGATGAAAAATTGCAAATAAATCAACAGGTTAGTATTGAAGTAATTGAAATAATAAAAAATTCAATTGCTGATATTAAGTATTATAAATTTTTTGAAAAGGTAATTGATGATATTATTACTGAATTAAATACTATCAACTTTAAATTGAAAACTGAGAATCAGGAGTCTGACTTATCCAAAGAAGAAAATTTAAAAAAATTGAAAGATTACTACACGATGCATTCAGAACATCTGATCCATGATCAAATTATTCAGGAGGACGAGATGGAAGTTGACATTGATTCTGAAGAAGATGGGGATATTGAGTTTTTTTAAAAAGACAATTGTAAAATCAAAAATATGCAAATTAAAAAAGCGAAAAGCAAAGGAGTAAAAAAAGTACATATTTTGTTAGACAATGAGCTAACCATTTACTCTATAGAAGAAATGAAAGATAAAATTATAAAAGCATTTAAAGAAAATGAGGAAATTGAATTTACCATTAAAAAGGTTAGCAATATGGATTTATCGTTTATTCAGTTTCTTTTTTCATTAAATCAAAGTGCTAAAAAATTACATAAAGAAGTTGTTTTCAATACTGATTTTAATGAAAATATTCAATCATTGTTTGAAAATTCAGATATCCATAAAATATTTAAAGCCTAAAGAATAAAACATAATATTATGAGTAAAAATATTTTGATAGTTGACGATTCCGAGAGTATCCGGGAGGTAGTAAGTTTTACCCTCGAGAACGAAGGTTATAATGTGCTTGTTGGCGATGACGGGACCGATGCCATGAAATTTCTTGATGGACGGCCCATTGATTTAGTTATTACCGATTTGCATATGCCTGAGATGAATGGTATTGAGCTAATTAAGAATATTAGAGCCATGGATAGTTATAAGCGAATCCCTATTTTGTTCTTAACGACCGAATCTCAAGCAGCAAAAAAAATGGAAGCTAAAGAAGCCGGAGCTACCGGTTGGATTGTTAAACCATTTGTTCCTGCTAAATTAATTGCCGCATTAAAAAAAGTTTTACGCTAATGGATAAGTTTATAGCCAAATTTATAGAAGAAGCTACAGATAATATTAAAGATCTGGAAGATTCCCTTTTAATCCTTGAAAACGATCCTGGTAATAAAGAGTTGATAGAGAGGGTTTTTCGAGCCATGCATACCATTAAAGGAGGGGGTGCAATGTTTGGTTTTCAACAGCTAAGCGATTTTACTCACCATCTTGAAAATGTTTATGATTTAGTTCGTGAAAACAAATTAAAAGTTACCCGCAATTTATTGGATATCACCCTTCAATCGGTCGATCACCTGAAAGTGTTACTTGCCAATGATAATTTGGATTCGCCCACTTTAAAGGCTCAGCATAACAATCTGATTGTGAGAATTAAAAAAGTATCCGAATCGCCCGCTGAAAACCCGGAACCAATTAGCAATTCTGATGAAAAGACAACATCGGAACGAAAAACCTTTTACATTTATTTTGAACCCGATGAAGATATTTTTAATGATGGCACTAACCCTTTATTTCTGTTAGATGAACTTCATACTATAGGAGAATGCAAGGTTTTTTCACACTTTAACAAAGTTCCTGATCTCGATAAAATAGATATCACAAAATGTTATACTTATTGGGAAGTACTCCTTGCCACTAAAGAAGATGTTAATACGATTACTGATGTATTTATTTTTGTTGAGGATCAATGTAATTTAGAAATTAATGAGGTTGCTGATTACAATATTTTATCTGATGAGTCAATTGTTAAAGAACTAACCACCCTGTCAGAAAAAAAACATGATATTGGATTATCAGAGATACAACAAATTGTTAAGAAAAACAGAAAGACTGCTGCAAATGATTTAAGTGAGATAGAAAAAGCTATCCAAAAATCAGGACCTGTTCCATCAGTAAAAGAAAATATTATCTCCAGCATAAGGGTCTCTTCCAGCAAACTCGACCGGATGATGAATTTAGTAAGTGAGCTGGTAACTACACAAGCCAGGTTAAGCTTATATGCAGAACAAACAGCCGATTCTGAGCTAATGACCATTGCCGAAAATGTGCAGAAACTTTCGCGCCAAATACGTGATAATGCATTTGATATTGTGTTAGTACCCATTGAAACGATGCTTACTCGTTTTCAAAGACTGGTAAGAGATTTGTCAAAAGCTCAAAATAAGGAGATTGTTTTTAGTGCTGAAGGCGGTGATACTGAGCTGGACAAAACAATTATTGAGAACCTGACCGATCCCCTTTTACATATTCTCAGAAATAGCATCGATCATGGAATAGAACCCGCCGAAGAACGTAAAAAATTGAAAAAACCAACTCAGGGAAAAATCCTTTTGAAGGCTTTTTATTCCGGGGCTAATGTTATTATTCAAATTAGTGATGACGGAGCGGGAATTGATCCTGAGAAGATAAGAAATAAAGCCATCAAGAAAGGGTTAATTAGTAAAGACGCTACCCTGTCGAAAAAAGAGATTCTTGATTTAACCTTTCTGCCTGGATTTTCTACAGCAGAAAATATCACCGATGTTTCAGGCCGTGGGGTTGGAATGGATGTGGTAAAAAGAAAACTGGCCGAAATCCGCGGGGAAGTGGAAATTGATTCAGAAGTAAATGTTGGTACAACGCTTACTATTAAATTACCATTAACCTTATCGATAATTGATGGTTTACTGGTTAAAATTGCCGAGAACCATTACATCATTCCGCTGAATGCTGTGGATAAGATCTATGCTACCGAACACAAAAATGTAGTGGATACTTTTAATAACATGATAATTCTTGATGGTGAACAAATTCCTTTTTATTATCTGCGCGAAGAATTTGATTTCCCGGAAGGAACACAAGCTATTGAACAAGTCATTGTGGTAAGCTATTCTGATCAAAAAATTGGATTAGTTGTCGATGATGTGATCGGCGAATACCAGGCTGTATTAAAATCATTGGGAAAATTATACAAACAACAAGAGATAATATCGGGAGCTACAATCCTGGGTGATGGAACTGTAGCATTAGTTATGGATCCCAATAAAATTATTGCACAATTTTCAAAAGAAACAACAGAAGATAGACAACATAAAAATGAATAATATGGAAAAAGAAGAATTAACCAAGATTAACTCTTATTTGTCCTTTAAACTGGGCGAAGAAGAATTTGCAGCTCATGTGGGTAAAGTGCTTAATATCCTTGAACTGACAAAGATTACTGAAGTTCCTAAAGCTCCTGATTATATGAAAGGAGTAATCAATTTACGCGGAACGGTTCTTCCTGTGGTTGATACCCGGATAAAATTCGGAATGACACCTACTGAATACACTAATAATACTTGTATTGTGGTCATGGAAGTTGAATTAGACAATGATATTGTACAAGTGGGAGCATTGGTCGATTCTGTGCAGGCTGTACGTGAAATTGACGACACCCAGATTCAACCTCCTCCAAGTATTGGGAGTAAATATAAATCTGAGTTTATTTACGGTATGGTTAAAGTAGACGAAAAGTTTATCATGTTGCTGGATATGGAAAAAGTATTCTCGTCTGACGAGATTGTTTCTTTACAGGAAAAAACAACCGAAGGCAAATCTGCTATAGATAAAAAAACTTCAAAAAAAGAAGAATAAAGTTGAATAATGAACAAATTAATAGAAACAACAAACAATTAGAGTGCTTATGAAGTCCTTAAAAGATATGAAAATAGGGGTGCGGCTCAATCTGATATTAAGTATCGTTACGATAATAATTTTTACAGGTTTTGGAATATATACTTTTTATACACAAAAAGAGCATATTGTTGAAGATGCCGACACAAGAATGTATGAGCAGTTAGATGATTTGGTGAGTATAATTAATGTACAGCTTGATGAAAGTCAAAACAGAGTAAATTATGCCATTAAGGCAGCTCATGAAATTTTTTATAACTATGGAGAACCCTCATACGAAGATGAAACCCGTGAGGTGAATGCTGTAAATCAGCAAACAAGTAATACGAAGAGAGAAACAATACAAAATTTTATCCTTGGCGAAAAAGAGTTGTATAAAGATTATGAAATTGTTGATAAAATTCAGGAAGCAACGGGTGCCACAGCAACTGTCTTTCAAAAGATAAACGGAGGTTATTTACGAATATCTACCAATGTTTTAAATGAAAACGGAGAAAGAGCTACAGGAACATTTATTCCAAATTCATCAGAAGTAATAAGAACGATTGAATCAGGGCAGACATATCAGGGAAGAGCTTTTGTCGTAGATGATTATTATTTAACCGCTTACGAACCGATCTGGGTTGACGGACAGGTACAGGGAATATTATATGTTGGAATAAAAGAAAAAGATCTTAACAGCCTAAAAGAAATTTTTGATACCAAAGAATATTTTGAAACAGGGTATCCATTTTTGGTTTCCAGTGATGGCACTTTTATAATTCATCCAACAGAAGAAGGGGAGGATGCTTCTGAGTACACTTTTTTTAAACAAATTATAAATGCTCAATCAGATAAAGGGAAATCACGTTATAAATGGCCGGAAACTGCTGACGGACAATGGAAGTTTCAATATTTTGAATATATACCTAAGATTGATTCATATGTAGCAGCCTCATTTTACGAAAATACATTGTTTAAATATTTAAACCAGGTACGTATCTCAATAATTTTAGCCGTAACAATTGCAGTTGCTGTATTTGTCCTGGTGATTACTATGGTTTCCAGGAATCTTAGTCGTGGATTAAATAAAGGGGTTGACTTTGCCAATAAAGTAGCCGATGGAGATTTAACCGCTACGGTCGAATTAGAGCAACAAGATGAGATTGGAATGTTAGCCAAAGCTCTTAATCGAATGGTTGTTCAATTGCGGGATATTGTTGAAACAGTTGATTTAAGTGCTGATAACATAGCTTCGGCAAGTCAGCAAACCAGCTCAGGCTCTCAGCAACTATCACAGGGTGCAAATGAGCAGGCATCATCGGCCGAAGAGGTTTCTTCTTCTATGGAAGAAATGGCTTCCAATATTCAGCAAAATACCGATAATGCACAGCAAACAGAAAAAATATCGGTAGAAGCAGCTAGTGGAATTCAGCGAGTTGCAGAAGCTGCTCAGGAAAGTCTGGAATCGATTCGGCAAATTGCCGATAAAATTTCCGTAGTCAACGATATTGCTTTTCAAACCAATATATTAGCTTTAAATGCTGCTGTTGAGGCTGCCCGTGCCGGAGAACACGGTAAAGGATTTGCTGTGGTAGCTGCCGAAGTGCGTAAACTGGCCGAAAGAAGTAAAGTTGCTGCCGACGAAATAGTAGGATTGTCTGATAAGAGTGTAAAGCTTACTGAAGATGCCGGCGGTTTGATGATGGAAATAATTCCTAATATAGAAAAAACAGCCAAGCTGGTTCAGGAAATATCTGCAGCCAGTATGGAGCAAAATTCAGGGGCCGACCAGGTAAATAATGCCATACAACAACTTAATCAGGTAACCCAGCAAAATGCTGCTGCATCTGAAGAATTGGCAACAAGCTCCGAAGAACTGGCCAGTCAGGCTCACCAGCTTAAAGAAAATATAGCCTATTTTGTTACTGGTGAAAAGAAGAAAAAAATTAAAAATACTAATTTTAAACTAGATACTCCTGATAGTCAGCAAAAAGCAGAAAAAAAACAAAAACATCCATACAGAAAAAATCATGATCAATCCCAGAAATCACAAGGGGTTGATTTAAAGATGTATGACAAAAAAAATATGGATGACGAATACGAAAACTTTTAAAATAAACTGGTTATAATATTCATGGTAAAAACTCTTTGAGAAAAGATAAATGAATTATCATGGATATTTCTACCAACCTAAAAGTATATTTATGAAGAAAAGAATTGTAAAGTTTATCCTTATAGGGATTATTATTGGTTTATCAAACCTGGACGCGTTTTCACAGTTTTCTATAAGTGCCGAAATGCGCCCTCGTTATGAGTTTCGGAATGGTTATAAAACGTTGCCAATATCGTCAACTATTCCGGCTAATGTGATTACACAAAGATCACGGTTGAATTTTGAGTCCCAAATGGAAAATCTTGATTTTAAGCTTTCTCTCCAGGATGTAAGAACATGGGGTGATGTTAAAGTAAAAGATGATTTAGCCTCTACTTTTATTAATGAAGCCTGGGTTGAATTAAAACTGAACTCTCCGTTAAGTATAAAACTGGGAAGACAGAAACTAAAATATGACGACCAGCGGTTATTTGCTGTTGCAAATTGGAATAATGTTAGTATTTCGCATGATTTAGCATTGATAAAATATGAAAATAGTACATTTAAATCTCATATCGGGTTTGCTTTTAATAATGAAAAGGAAAAGAATGCTGAAAGTTATTATCCTGTAAATTTTTATAAAGCTCTCACTTTTGTATGGCTTTCAAAAGAGATTAATGAACAGCTGACGATTTCTTTTATTGATATCCTTGATGGAAATCAGAAAGAAAATACAGATAATACTATTTATGGCCGCAACACCCTGGGCCCTAACATACATTATAACATTCCATCGGTTGATTTACGTTTATCAGGAAACTTTTATTATCAGCATGGCAAAGAGGTTACCGGCAAGGATGTGAATGCCTATTTTTACTCGCTTAAAGCTCAAAAAAGATTTTCTAACCTGGGGGTTGATTTAGGTTTTGATTTTTATTCCGGAACTAATGGTTTAGATACTACCCGTACAGAGGTTAATACGTTTAATAAACTGTATGGCGCAGGCCATAAATTTAACGGACATATGGATTATTTTACTAACACCTATACACAAACTAAAAATGGTGGTTTATCAGATCTATACCTGAATATTAAATATGCCGTAAATGATAAAATTAATATTGGCAGCACACTACATTATCTCTCTTTAGCCAGCAATGTAATCGATCCTGATTACTCAGGTTCCGGTTTACAAGCTATCGATAAATACTTGGGGACCGAGATTGATTTTTATGTTGATTATCAATTTACTCCTGATATTACTTTAAATGCAGGATATTCAATGATGTTTGCCCAAGAATCAATGGAAGTAATTAAAGGAGGAGACAGTGACGAATTGGCTAATTGGGCTTTTATGATGTTGGTTATCAAACCAACCCTGTTTAGCAAATAATAGATTATATCATCCAATTGAAAAACAATTAACAAACAAAATATGAAATTTAATTACAAAGATTTAAATATTAGAGGTAAGTTAATAGTACCCATATTAGCAGTAATGATTTTGATTCTTGTATTCTTAATCATTCTTTTTAACAATATTTCGAAACAGAAGATTGAAGAAACAGCCTATGCTGATAGTGAAAAATATTACACAATAATTCATAACAGTTTAGACAGGATAAGTAAAAAGGCACTGTTATTAGCTTCGAATTATGCATCGATGGAGCAGGTGACAGATGCATACCTGGCTGAAGATGCACAAAGTATTAGAGATAGTTTAAAGAAATCATTAACTAAACAGATTGATGATTTTAAAAGGAATTCTTTAATTGGGGATGATTTGCGCATTCATTTTCATAAAAAACCAGCCCAAAGCGTATGGCGTATTTGGCGTACAGGAGAAGGTGAAGGAGGAGATGACTTAAGTTCGTTTAGAAATACTGTACTAGCGGTATCTAATACACATCAACCGGTACACGGAGTTGAATTAGGAAAAGGAGGGTTGGTAATCCGGGGAATTGCACCCATTTATGTGGATGGGGAATACAAAGGATCTGTAGAAAGTTTCTTTGATATTAAAGATTTGTATAAACAAACAGCATTAGATAACAGCCAGAATCTATCCTGCTTTCTAGATAAAAATTCAGCCTCTATTGCCTGGAGTTTGCAAGACAATCCTAAAGTTGGTGAATTTACCTTTGCCAATCAGGCCAAAGAAAGCGATCTTGATAAAATAAAAGAAGGATTTCTTCAAAAGGGAGCAAACGATAAATTTTTTGAAATATCAGGGAATAAAGCTATCACAACATTTCCAGTGTTGGATTTTGCAGGCAATAAAGCAGGTGTTTTTTATTATGAAAAAGATATTTCTGATATTATCAATAACTATAACCAATTATTATTCAGATTAATCATTACCGTTTTTATTGTTGCAATTGTTGTTATATTTCTTTTTATCTTTTTTATTACCAATACAGCAATATTTAAGCCACTAAATGCTTTTAAGGAAATTTTTAATAAGATATCAAAAGGTGATTTGACCACAGAAATTGATAAAACCCTGATTAAAAATAAAGATGAGATTGGAATATTAGGCCGATCATTAGAAGAAATGGTTAATATGTTAAAAGAGATGGTGACATCAATTTCGTACAGTGCAGATCATATAGCTTCAGCTAGCGGACAAGTTAGTTCCGGGTCACAACAATTATCTCAGGGAGCTAATGAACAAGCATCATCGGCCGAAGAGGTTTCTTCTTCTATGGAAGAAATGGCTTCTAATATTCAGCAAAATACCGATAATGCACAGCAAACGGAAAAAATATCGGTAGAGGCATCTGAAGGTATCAAAAAAGTAGCAGAAGCTGCTCAGGAAAGTCTGGAATCGATTCGGCAAATTGCCGATAAGATTACTGTAGTCAATGATATTGCTTTTCAAACCAATATCTTAGCTTTAAATGCTGCTGTTGAGGCTGCCCGTGCCGGAGAACACGGGAAAGGATTTGCTGTGGTAGCTGCCGAAGTGCGTAAACTCGCCGAAAGAAGTAAAGTTGCTGCCGATGAAATTGTCGGATTGTCTGATAAAAGTGTTAAAGTTACAGAAGATGCCGGCGAGTTTATGATGGAAATAATCCCTAATATAGAAAAAACTGCCAAGCTGGTTCAGGAAATATCAGCAGCCAGTATGGAGCAAAATTCAGGGGCTGACCAGGTAAATAATGCCATACAGCAACTGAACCAGGTTACCCAACAAAATGCTGCTGCATCTGAAGAACTGGCTACAAGCTCCGAAGAACTGGCCAGTCAGGCTCAACAGCTTAAAGAAAATATAGGCTATTTTGTTACAGGTGAGAAGAAGAAAAAAATTAAGAATACAGATATTAAATTAGATACACCTGATAGTCAGCAAAAAGCAGGAAAAAAACAAAAAAATCCATACAAAAAAAGTCAGGATCAATCCAAAAAATCACAAGGGATTGATTTAAAGATGTATGACAAAAAAAACATGGATGACGAATACGAAAATTTTTAAGATAGTTTTAATGGGGCAGAATCATAGATAAATTTTAGGTTAGGGTTTCAAATTGCTGTGCATTTTAGGCCAATTTC
>DATFIZ010000028.1:0-4221 GCA_035269575.1 Bacteroidales bacterium
CCGATAAAAAATAAATAAAATCAAGGCTTCATATCCAGTGGTGTATTATGATTTCACTATTCCGCAGCATGTTTGTTATCTGCAAGGAATGGTCTGTGGTGCTTGCCGCAGGCTAACCTTATGGGTTATAATTTGCGGTTCGTTTTCGGATTGGCATTGTCCGGCGAGCCGAAAAACAAGCACAGTGAGCGTTAAAAAAAATCTGCTGTTCGAAGTACTGACCGGAGGGAAGTGCAAGTTTAGATTTTTTAGCTCACATCGCGTAGTTTTTCGAGTGAGGCGGGCGCAGCCTTGAATTTCTTTGCGTACTTTCTTGTTTCAAGACAAGAAAGTATGTGGGGTCTGGGGCAAAGCCCCTGAAATAGGAAATTGGTAAATGGTAAATAAAATCAAGGTTTCAGAATGGATTCAATATTTTTATCGGACAACAGTGATATTTAATATATTTTTTTACTCTTTTATACCCCTTTGCCTGCCACAGGCAGGTAAATACTTCAGGCATTTACTCACTTCGTTCGTGAGGCTTCGCTATGTTCCCCTAACAGGAGAAAAATCTTCGAACAATTTTTCTGCCAAACCATTAAATTTGGTAGCTCTTTTAAGCAAAGCAGGGTTACACCAGGTGATGTGAATTTTATTGATTACAATATCATCCCTGCAGCAACCGTTTCATTGGTAGCTTCATCAATTAAAATGATACTTCCGGTATACCGGTTTTTACGGTATGAATCATAGTAGATCGGTTTGGTTGTTTTTATCGATATTCTGGCAATATCATTTAATCCAACATGCTTATCACCCGTAATATTTTCCAGGGTATTTACATCAATTTTATGTTTTACATCCCGGATAACACAACGCAAATCATTGGTGGTGTGTTTAACGGCATATTTACCTCCCAGCATCATCGGTTTTTCATGAAACCAGCAAATCATCATATCAATATCCTGGCCTGATTTAGGCAATCCGTTATCTTTAATAATCAGATCTCCACGTGAAATATCAATATCATCTTCAAGGGTTATCGTTACCGACTGAGGAGCAAAAGCTTCTTCTAAGTGGCCATTAAACACATCAATGGATTTAATTTTAGACTTTAATCCTGAAGGCAATACTTTTACTGCATCATTCGGTCTAAAAACGCCTCCATCGATTCTGCCGGCATACCCTCTGTAATCGTGATATTCATCTTTCATGGGCCGGATAACATACTGTACAGGGAAACGTGCATCGGCATGGTTAATATCACTGGCAATATGAATATTCTCCAGAAGATACATTAAGGTAGGTCCATCGTACCAGTCCATATGCTGAGACCGATCCACAACATTATCACCTAATTTAGCGCTAATGGGCACAAAACGTATATCATGTACATCTAATTTTGAAGAAATTTTATCAAAATCGGACTTAATTTTTTCAAAACGCTCTTCGCTGAAATCAACCAAATCCATTTTGTTTACACATACAATAATATGCGGAATTTGAAGCAAAGAAGCAATAAATGCATGACGCAGGGTTTGTTCTATCACTCCGTTCCGTGCATCAATTAAAATAAGTGCCACATTTGCCGTTGACGCTCCGGTAACCATGTTTCGGGTATACTGAACATGCCCCGGAGTATCGGCAATAATAAACTTGCGTTTGGGGGTAGCAAAATACCGGTAGGCTACATCAATCGTTATTCCCTGTTCACGTTCAGCGCGCAAACCATCGGTCAGCAGCGCCAGGTTTACTTCACCATCTCCGGTTTTAAGACTCGCCTTCTCGATAGATTCTAACTGATCTTCAAAAATGGCTTTGCTATCGAATAATAATCTTCCTATTAAAGTACTTTTACCATCATCAACACTACCAGCGGTAGTAAACCGTAAAAGTTCCATATCCAAATAACCTCGGGTGTAATCTTCTGACATCTTTCTAAATTTAAAATGACTAAAATACTTATAAATGCCTAAAATGTAAAATTAAGCATCTAATCATTATTTAAGTTATTACTAATTGATGTAAATATTGCTAATAATTCTCCTGCTTCTTTATATTCCCACTCAATGTCGCCAGGTTTCAACCAACCTACATCAATAATCACTTCCAACCAATATTGAGTTTCACTGGCTTCTGTTTCACTTATTTTAATTTTATGCTTAAAATCAGCCCGGCTTCGCGAACGATTTGCTTCCCTGTAATTCGCTCCTACACTTGTACCAGCCTTTGTTAATTGATACCTTACAGCTCTTCCTTCAGGTGTTCCTGGTAATTTCGCAGATAATTTAATAATGGCAACGGCAAATTTTTTTGTTCGTTCTTCTAATTGTTTTGCAAAAATTTTTCTATCCTGGTTTTTATCTCGACTATTCATAGGTTAAAATTTTAGGCATTTTAAATTTTAGTGCATTTTAGGCATTAAACTTTAAAAATACCCCTCCTTCTTACGGTCTTCCATGGCTGCTTCGGAACGTTTATCGTCGTATCTACCGCCACGCTCGGTAATTCTTGTGGCAGCCACTTCAGCAATTATATCTTCCAGCGAATTAGCTTTAGATTCAACAGCGCCGGTACATGTCATATCGCCAATGGTTCTGAAACGGATAATACGTTTTTCAGGCACTTCATCTTCTTTAAGCTGCACATACTCCCCTGCCGCAAGAATAGTTCCATCTCGTTCAATCACCTTACGTTCATGCGAAAAGTACAGGTTTGGAATAGGAATATTTTCCAATAAAATATATTGCCACACATCCATCTCTGTCCAGTTGCTAATAGGGAAAACTCTAAAATGTTCGCCCATATTTTTACGTCCGTTAAACATATTCCACAATTCGGGACGCTGATTTTTAGGATCCCATTGTCCAAACTCATCACGGTGCGAGAAAAATCGTTCTTTCGCACGGGCTTTTTCTTCATCTCTGCGTCCGCCACCCATCGCAGCATCAATTTTTAATTCTTCTATGCCATCCAAAAGGGTTACGGTCTGGAGTTTATTACGACTTGCATTCACCCCGATCTCATCCACTGCTTTTCCCTGATCGATAGTATCCTGAACATACCTGACAATCAGCTTTGTCTCGGTATCTTTCATCAGTTGATCTCTAAAATCAAGGGTTTCCTGAAAGTTGTGCCCGGTATCAATATGCATTAACGGAAAAGGAACCCGTGCAGGCCAAAATGCTTTTCTGGCCAGATGAAACATAACAATCGAGTCTTTCCCTCCGGAAAAAAGCATACATGGATTTTCAAACTGAGCGACGACTTCACGAATAACAAAAATTGACTCAGCCTCTAATTCTCTTAGATGATTAATGTGATATTTATGGTCCATTATTAATTATTTTTTTCAGATAGAGATGGCAAAATTAATCATTTATATTCAATTCGTGGCAATAGAACATTTAATATTTTGTTGATGGATGTTTCAACACTCATATCCGTTGTTTTAATCTCAACATCAGGATTTTCAGGTTCTTCGTACGGAGAATCGATTCCTGTGAAATTTTTAATTATTCCTGCTCTTGCTTTGGCGTATAGTCCTTTTACATCACGTTGCTCACATACTTCCAACGGCGTATTCACATAAATATCAAAAAAATCTTTTTCGCCGACAATATTTTTTGCCTGGTCTCTGATTTCTTTTGTAGGTGAGATAAAACAATTAATCAGTATTACGCCTCCCTCCTTAAAAAGTTTTGACACTTCGGCAATACGCCGGATATTTTCTTTCCGGTCGGCTTCGGTAAAAGACAGGTTATTATTAATGCCGGTGCGTACGTTGTCTCCATCCAGCAGCTTGGTTAAATACCCTCTGTGGTGTAATTCGATTTCCAGTGCTTTGGCAATAGTTGTTTTGCCCGACCCTGAAAGGCCGGTTATCCATATGACCAGCGAACGCTGCTTTAGTAATTGCTCTTTATCCTGCCGGTTTAATAACCGGTCGAAAGTAGGAAAAACATTTTCTTTAGTACTATTCATAGGTTGATTTTTAAATCCAAAAAATAAAATCAAGGGCAAGAGGGTCTCGTAATAATTATTTGTTTAAAATGCTCAATTGTTTTAAAGGCTATAAAATTATAAATAAATCTCTTAATATTAAAAAAAAGAGGCTGTTCAATATTGAACAGCCTCTTTTATAAGAAAGTATTACTAATTACTCTTCTTTAGAGAAATTTAAGTTTATAATGGATTTTGGTCATTTAAACCAATATTCTCATTCGCGTCAAGCTCTGC
>DATFIZ010000029.1:0-10431 GCA_035269575.1 Bacteroidales bacterium
TGGTAATGTATATTTTGCCAAAGAGATGTTAGCCACCAAAGGCGAATCGTTCGAAGGCAAAACCGTAGCAGTTTCCGGATTTGGTAATGTATCCTGGGGTGCTGCCCAAAAAGCAACCGAGCTGGGAGCAAAAGTAGTTACCATTTCTGGTCCTGACGGATATATTTTTGACCCGGATGGAATCAGTACACAAGAGAAGTTTGATTATTTGTTAGAGCTTCGTGCATCAAATAACGACGTGGTTGCTCCATATGCTGAGAAATTCCCAAATGCAAAATTCTTTGCGGGTAAAAAACCATGGGAACAAAAAGTAGATATCGCGCTTCCATGTGCCATTCAAAATGAGTTGGGTAAAGAAGATGCAGAAATGTTGGTTAAGAATGGTGTAATTGCTGTATCTGAAGGTTCTAACATGGGATGTACACCTGAAGCAATCAGAATATTTTTAAATAAAAAAATCTTTTTTGGACCTGGAAAAGCCGCCAATGCAGGTGGAGTAGCAACCTCAGGATTAGAGATGTCTCAAAACTCAATGAAGTTAAACTGGACACGTGAAGAGGTAGACGAGAAATTACACCAAATCATGATTAATATCCATGAAGCTTGTGTTCAACATGGAACAGAGAGTGATGGATTCATTAACTATGTTAAAGGGGCCAATATTGCAGGTTTCTTAAAAGTAGCCAATGCAATGTTAGATCAAGGCGTTATTTAATACAGAATCAAAGAGAACCACACGGTTAATATTTTTTTATAAAAGAGGCATCATTTAAGGTGCCTCTTTTTTATTTTTTTTTAATTTTATCTATCGTAATTTAAGATAATATAAATTTCCGATGGATAAAAATAAGCTTAAATATAAAATCGCACTTAGCTTAATCCCTAAAGTAGGCCATATAACCGCTAAAAAGCTTGTTGCTTATGTAGGTGATTTTGAGGGAGTTTTTAAGGAGTCAAAAAAAAATCTATTAAAAATCCCGGATATCGGTGAAACGTTAGCCAATAATATTGTTCATTCGAATGTATTACCCCTTGCTGAAGAAGAACTTGAATTTATTGAAAAGAATAATATACGGGTTATATTCTATCTCGATGAAGAGTATCCTGAACGCTTAAAGCATTGTATAGATGCTCCGGTTTTATTATATGCAAGAGGCGAACTCTCATTAAATCAGCGAAAAGTGTTGAGCATTGTTGGTACACGCAAAGCAACCAACGAAGGCGTCCTTTTTTGCGAAAAGCTGGTTGCTGCCTTAGCTGAGCGAGGTCATCATCCCATTATTGTTAGCGGTCTTGCTTATGGTATAGATGCTACAGCACATCATGCTGCCCTGAATAATAGTCTTCCCACCGTTGCTGTGTTAGGTCATGGATTAGATATTATATATCCGGCATCCCATAAATCGCTTGCCCGGAAAATAGAACATGATGGATTGCTACTTACCGACTTCCCCAGTAAATCGAAAAGAGATAAGAACAATTTTGTAAAGCGGAATCGTATTATTGCAGGCTTGTCTGATGCTACGATTGTTGTTGAGTCTGCCGAGAAAGGAGGAGCCCTGGTAACTGCCGATATTGCCAATTCATATAACCGTGATGTTTTTGCTGTTCCCGGAAGAATTACAGATCCATACTCCAAAGGATGTAATCAACTGATAAAAATAAATCGAGCTGCGCTCCTGGAGAAGGTTGAAGATATTGAGTATCTGCTGGGATGGGAACCGGATAATGATATCAATAAAAAAGAGATTCAAAGAAATTTATTTGTTGAACTGGATGATGAAGAAAAATATATTGTTGATATATTAAAAGCCAGCACTAAGGAGATGCCCATAGATACGATTTGCTTGAAAGCACAAATGCCAACAAGCAAAGTCTCGCCAATACTTCTTGAGCTTGAATTTAAAGGAATTTTAAAAACATTACCCGGCAAAACTTACAAGTTAATTTCTTCTTTTTATTAATGACAATTATCATGCTGTGTTGTAAAACATAAAAAGTTTTTTTAAGCAGGAAAATCCACATCTTATATAAAACACAGCAATACAATGAGTTTTGTTTTGTGGTTATATTTATGAAAGGGTGTTTATCCTTTTAATTTTTTTACATAAGTTTGTTTGTATTAAACCATAAATTACAAACTTTTGCCTACAGGCAGACTAAAACTACAAAACTATGGATCCACGAGTAGAACAATTCATGGCTCAAATTATTGCCAAAAATGCCAATGAAAATGAATTTCATCAATCAGTGCAAGAAGTAGCAGAATCTTTAATTCCTTTTATTGAGGAAAATCCAAAGTACAAACATGCTAAAGTTCTGGAACGAATTGCTGAACCCGAACGAGTAATTTTGTTTAGAGTTCCCTGGTTGGATGATAAAGGTGAGATTCAGATTAATAAAGGGTATCGTATTGAAATGAACAGTGCAATCGGTCCTTATAAAGGAGGCCTTCGCTTTCATCCAACCGTTAATTTGAGCATTCTTAAATTTCTCGCATTTGAACAGGTTTTTAAAAATAGTTTAACGACTCTTCCCATGGGAGGAGGTAAAGGAGGTTCTGATTTCGATCCGAAAGGGAAGTCGGATAACGAGGTGATGCGCTTTTGTCAAAGTTTTATGACTGAGCTTTCCCGTCATATTGGGCATAATACAGATATCCCTGCAGGAGATATTGGTGTTGGTGGTCGTGAGATTGGGTATATGTTTGGTCAATATAAGCGATTAAGAAATGAGTTTGTAGGAGTATTAACCGGCAAAGGAAGACAATACGGAGGGAGTGTAATCAGGCCGGAAGCTACAGGATATGGAGCCGTTTATTTTGCTGAAGAAATGCTTAAAACCCGTAACGATAGTATAAAAGGGAAAACAGTTGTAGTATCAGGTGCCGGAAATGTGGCTCAGTTTGCTACTGAAAAAGCAACAGAGCTTGGGGCTAAGGTAATTACATTATCCGATTCATCAGGTTTTATTCATGATCCCAATGGAATTGATACTGAGAAGTTGGAATATGTAAAAGACTTGAAAAATATTAAACGGGGACGCATAAAAGAATATGCCGATAAATTTGGTTGTGAATATTATGAAGGGAAACGACCCTGGGGTGTTAAATGTGATGTAGCTTTACCCTGCGCCACACAAAACGAAATAAGTGAAGAAGAAGCCAGAACCCTTATATCAAATGGCTGCTTTGTAGTTTCCGAAGGAGCCAATATGCCATCCGTTCCTGAAGCTGTTGAAGTTTATGTTGAAAACAAAATCTTATATGGCCCCGGTAAAGCAGCAAATGCAGGAGGTGTTGCCGTATCAGGATTAGAAATGTCGCAAAATAGCTTGCGATTGAGCTGGACGCGCGAAGAGGTTGACCAAAGACTCCATCAGATTATGAAGGACATACATGCTACTTGTGAAAAATATGGAAAAGAGTCTGATGGATTTATTAACTATGTTAATGGCGCAAATATCGGAGGGTTTGTTAAAGTCGCCGAAGCCATGCTGGCTCAGGGGGCTGTTTAATTATTTATGTAAAATTATTTTTAAGGAGGCCGGCGGCCTCCTTTTTTTATAGGGTAATGAGCAATTAAATCATCATATAGAATAGGTAAACTTATAGTATTTGCTGTTTGTTGTTTTTACTAAATTTTTTATGTTTGCATCACTAAAAAATAATATGCAATTGATAGATACTCATACCCATTTATACTTGCCGGAGTTTGATCAGGACAGAGATCAGATTATAAAAAGTGCGATAGATAATAATGTACAAAAGATGTTGTTGCCTAATATTGATAGTACTACTATCAAACCACTTCTAGAGCTGGTAAGAAAATATCCATCCAACTGTTTTCCAATGATGGGATTACATCCAACATCTGTTCAGGAAAACGATAACAAAGAGATGGATATTATTGAGTCATGGCTTAATAAAGAGCATTTTATTGCCATTGGTGAGATAGGGATGGATTTATATTGGGATAAAACGTTTAAGCAGCAGCAAGAAGATGTTTTTCGTAGGCAGCTTGGCTGGGCGAAGAAATATAACCTGCCGGTTGTTATTCATGCCAGGGAATCTTTCGATGAAATATTTAAAATAATAGGTGAAGAAATTGATGAGCAGTTGACAGGGGTATTTCATGCATTTACAGGGGATAATGATCAGGCCACTCAAATTATTGACTGGGGGTTTAAAATAGGGGTTGGAGGGATTGTTACCTTTAAAAATGCTGGATTGGATAAAGTTATTCGTAATATTGATATAAATCATATCGTACTAGAAACAGATTCGCCATATTTGGCACCTGTACCAAAAAGGGGAAAAAGAAATCAAAGTGCATATGTTAAGCATATTGCTGAAAAAATAGCTTTAATAAAAGATATATCTGTGGAGGAAGTTGCCCAAAAAACTACAAATAATGCCAAACAGCTTTTTAAGTTGTAATTTATGAGTAAGAGAAAAGAAAAATCGATATTAATGGTATATACCGGGGGGACGATTGGGATGGTAAATCATCCCGAAACAGGTGTTTTAGCTCCGTTCGATTTTAATCAAATATTAATTGAAGTACCCGAATTAAAACGTTTTGGATATACTATTGATACAATATCATTTACTCCACTTATTGATTCATCAAACTTAAACCCTGAAGTTTGGGTGAAGCTGGTAAAGATTATCGCAGACAATTATCCAAAATACCATGGATTTGTTATACTTCATGGTACAGATACCATGGCTTATTCAGCTTCAGCATTGAGCTTTATGTTAGAGAATCTGGATAAACCGGTTATTTTTACCGGGTCTCAACTACCTATAGGGACTTTACGAACGGATGGAAAAGAAAATTTAATTTCTGCGGTAGAAATTGCAGCGGCAGAACAAAATGGGCAACCTTTAGTTCCCGAGGTTTCAGTCTATTTTGAAAATAAGTTACTACGCGGTAATCGTACAACAAAATATAATGCCGAACATTTTAATGCCTTTGAATCGCCAAACTATCCTCATCTTGCGGATGCCGGTATCAATATTAAATATAATTATGCAGCCATCCATTACCCGGTTATAAAAAAAGATTTGATAATTCATACAAGTTTAGACACTAATATTGTTGTTTTAAAAATATTTCCCGGAATAAGTCGTTTGGTATTACATACTATGTTAAATCTTAAAGGTATTAGAGCTATTGTTATGGAAACGTATGGAGCCGGTAATGCTCCTACCGACCAATGGTTTTTACAGGAAATTGAACAGGCCGTAAAAAAGGACAAAATAATTTTAAATATTACCCAATGTCATGCCGGTTCTGTGGATATGAGTAAGTATGAAACAGGCAATGAATTACAAAAATTGGGAGTTATCAGTGGCTATGATATGACAACAGAGGCCGCTGTGGCCAAGTTGATGTTCTTATTAGGGAATAAAACGAACAAGAATGAAATTAAAATAATGTTAAATCAATCGATAAGTGGAGAAATATCAAAATAAAATATTATTTTTTGTTTTATTTTTCGTATTTTGTGCCCTTAAATATTGGAGATAAAAAGAGGAGAAATGGCCGAGTGGTCGAAGGCGCACGCCTGGAAAGTGTGTATACCTCACAAGGGTATCGAGGGTTCGAATCCCTCTTTCTCCGCCAGAATTTTTAATTCGCAATTTTTTTAATAATTTTACACACATAAAAATCGTTAATAATTTAAACAGAAAACAAACCATGAAAAAATTATTTGCATTTATAGCAGTTTTTGGGATGCTTATGTTAGGAGCATCATTTTACACAGTTGCGCAAGAAGAAACAACTGATGAAACAGCTGTTGAACAAACGGATACTGCCCAGATGGAGGCCGTAGAAGATACAGCAGCTGTAGCAGAAGAAAGTGCTGAAGAAGCTGAAGTAGTTGAAGAGCCAGCTTCATTACAGAAACAAATTAAACAAAAGTTTATTGAGGGTGGCCCTGAATTTATGGGTGTTGTATTGCTTTGTTTAATCTTAGGTTTAGCTATTTCTATTGAAAGAATTATTTACTTAAACCTTGCTACAACAAATACAACAAAACTTCTTGAAAAAGTTGAAGGAGCACTTGAAGAAGGTGGTGTTGAAGCAGCTAAAGACGTTTGTCGTAATACAAGAGGTCCTGTTGCCAGTATTTTCTATCAGGGGTTAGACCGTATTGATGAAGGTATTGAAGTAGTTGAAAAATCAGTAGTTTCCTATGGAAGCGTTCAAATGGGATTATTGGAAAGAGGAATTACCTGGATCTCATTATTTATTGCTATTGCTCCTATGTTAGGTTTCATGGGTACAGTAATTGGTATGATTGCTGCATTCGACTCAATTGAAGCGGCAGGTGATATTTCTCCTTCATTGGTAGCAGGAGGTATTAAAGTAGCCTTGATTACAACCGTATCTGGTTTGATCGTTGCTGTTATTTTGCAGGTGTTTTATAACTATATTGTTTCTAAAGTGGATAGTATTGTAAACAGCATGGAAGATGCTTCTATTTCTTTAGTTGATATTTTAGTTAAATACAATTCAAAAAAATAATTAATTATGAGTAAAGTATTAAGGATTGTTTTAATTATCCTTCTAGCTGTATCTGCCGTTTTGGGTATATTATTTTATGCCGGAGGAGAGGATATTAGTGGTCAGCCGGTTTATACCAACACATTTATTGGATGGGCATTTATCCTTGCCGGGATAGCAGTTGCTTTTGCTGTTATTTTTCCCATTTTCCAAATGTTTAAGAACCCCAAAGCAGCCGTTAAAGGTTTATTAGGATTACTTGTTGTTGCAGTGGTTGTATTTATTGCATATGCTGTATCATCAGGTGAAGAACTAGGAATAACTAACCCCGAGTTAATGCAATATGATGTGCCTGGCACATTGAAATATGCAGGGACACTATTAAATTCAGCATATTTATTGGCTGGCTTAGCCATTTTGTCAATGATTTATTCTGAAGTATCAAAAATGTTTAAATAATATTGATTTTATGGTAACCTTAATGGATTACTATAAATCGTAAAAAATAATAGTTTATGTCAAGAAGAGAAGGAGGAACATTTAATGCAGCATCAATGGCTGATATTGCTTTCTTGCTGTTGATCTTTTTCCTTGTTGCCACTACAATGGATATCGATACTGGTTTATCCAGGAAGTTGCCTCCAATGCCTGATGCTAACGCACAACAAGATAATAAGCAAATTAAAGAACGGAATGTTTTTGTTGTGCTTATTAATGCACAAGATCAGTTAATGGTGGAAGGTAAACCTTTGAATATCCTTAGATTACGTGATGAAGCTAAGAAATTCATCGCAAATCCTGACAATTCAGGTACTCTGCCGGAAAAAGAACCTAAAGAAATTCCATATTTTGGTGAATATATGGTTCCTAAAGGAATTATATCACTTCAAAATGACCGGGGAACTTCCTATGGAATGTATATTAAAGTTCAAAATGAATTGGCAGCAGCTTATAATGAATTGAGAGATGAGCTTGCAATGTCTAAATTTGGAAGACGTTATGAACATATTACGTCAGAACAACAAGATGCTGTCAAGGACATTTATCCTCAGATTATTTCAGAAGCTGAACCTAAAAATATTGGAGGGAATTAGTAATGGCAAAATTTCAAAGAAAAGGAAAAGGTGCAACACCGGAGATTTCTACAGCTTCGTTGCCTGATATTATTTTTATGTTGTTATTCTTTTTTATGGTTTCAACCGTAATGAGAGAAACAACAACTAAAGTATCTCAACATTTACCCGCAGCAACAGAAGTGAAAAAATTGGAAAGGAAATCTTTGGTAAGCTACATCTATATTGGACAACCAAAACGAGCTTTTCAGGGAATGTATGGTACTGAACCCCGGATTCAGTTGAATGATGCATTCGCAAGAGTTAATGATATTCGTGATTATATTTCTACAGAACGAGAGGAGAGAGACGAAAATGAACGTCCTTTAATGACAACCTCCCTTAAAGTAGATGAAAATTCACGAATGGGAATTGTGACCGATGTTAAACAGGAGTTGCGGAAAGCAAATGCCCTGAAAATTAATTACTCTACACGTAAGGTTGAAACCATAGAATAATATTCATTTTATTATCTTATATAAAAGGAGATGGAATTTTTCATCTCCTTTTTTAGTATGAGCATTTCTAATTCTCAAACAAATTAATTCGATATTGTATAATAAAACTTATATTTGTAAATCCTTTTAGGTGAAAAAGTTTTATTTGTTTAATGTTATTTGTTATTTTATATTTATAAAAGAATTTTTTAAACAGGTAACTTTTTGATGTTCGTTTTGAATTAATGAATTATGAAAAGAATAATCCATATTATATTATTTTCTTTATCTCTTTTATTCCTTACTTCTTCTAGTTTTGCTCAGAAAGAGATCTTTATTAAAGAATTTCAATTTGAGTTAAAGAAAATTAGCAGCAATCAGTACGAGAATGAATACTTCTTAACCATTACCCTAAATAAAAATTCATTGTACAAGTTTACGGTTTTAAATCATATTGGAGATTTTCCCGGAATTGCAGTGGTTCAAATACTGGAAAATGAAAAAGTAGTTGCTACCAATAAAGTTGGAGACAAATACTACGAGAAATTTATGTTTAAATGTACGAAAACCGGGTTTTACGATATTTTAATTCATTTCGAAGATAATGAAAAAGGGTCTTCTTTAATTAAACTTTTTTTAGTTCAGTAAAGTTTAATTTTATTACTTCATTTTAAAATCTGATTTAATCTCAGATCATAATTTAAAATTTATAAATATAATTATTCCCGATGTTGTTGTATAAGCATCTGAAATACTAGTATTATAACATTTTTTTATTTTTTGAATAAGGTCTTCTCATTAGTAAAACAGAAAATTTTACCAAAACAATATTTAAAACAAAATGGCGCTTTAAACTTAGGTTTAACCCCGACCTGTAAATGGGATGTTTTCAATGAATGATTGTAGTAAAAACTTTACTATTTATTCGTCCTGAGCGAGAATTTTTAGCTCAGAAGTAGAAGGAGTAATCGCTCATCGGTAAAAGACATAATCAAAAATCTGCCATTGTAAAATAAATGTTGTAACTTAAAAAGGATAACGATGAAAGCAATTTGGAATAATAGAGTCATTGCAGAAAGTAAAGATGTTATAAAGATTGAAGAGAACAATTCCTTCCCTCTTGCGTCTATTAAAAAGGAGTACCTTTAAAAAAGCGAGAGGCAATCGGTATGTCCCTGGAAAGGAAAAACTTCTTATTATGCGTTAGAAGTAAATGGGAATATCCATAAGGAAGCAGTCTGGTATTATCCAGAACCCAAAGATGCTGCTAAAGAAATTAAAGGAAGAGTGGCATTCTGGAAAGGTGTTGAAATAGTAGATAATTAATTATAAATAAAAATGATTGTCCGTTCTCATTCTTAAAATTGAAGATGATTTTCTTCATTTGCCCCGTCCTTAAAGCCAGCCTGCCGGACTGGCAGGGGTGTGAAGAACCGGAACGGAGCTCGAAGCAGTCAAAATCAATTTGCTCCCTATAGAGGTTCGGAGCAATCAAATTGATTTTCAATTGATTTACAAAATATTTATCAAACAAAACAGACATTCAAATAAATCAAAAATTACAAATCAATGAGTTCTAAATTACATCAGATTACCACCGGAGAATTGCTCAACAAAATCAATGATTCGTCATCCAAAATTATTGATGTACGTCCGGTTGATGCCTATAATGGCTGGCAGCTTAAAAACGAGAAACGTGGCGGGCATATTCAAAATGCCAAAAGTTTGCCTTTTAAGTGGACTAAATACATTGACTGGATTGAGATGGTGCATAAAAAGCAGATCTTACCCGAACATCAGGTCATTATTTACGGATATGAAAAGGATGAAATTGACCAGGTGGCAAAACGTTTTTTTAAATCCGGATACAATAAAGTGTTTGTCTATTATGATTTTATTAATGAATGGATAGCAAACGAAAAACCTCCAATGCAGCAACTGGAACGATTTAAAAATCTGGTTTCCGCGGAGTGGGTAAATGAGCTTATCTCGGGCGGCAAACCACAGTATTATGATAATAACAAATTTATTATCGTCCATTCGCATTATCGAAATCGTGATGCCTATCTTAGTGGGCATATTCCCGGAGCTATAGACATGGATACGATGGCACTCGAAGCTCCTGAAACATGGAACAGGCGCTCACCTAAAGAGTTAAAGGAAGCTTTGGAAAAGCACGGAATTACCGCTGATACTACCGTTGTTTTATATGGAAAATTTATGTTTCCCGATAATGCCGATGAATTCCCGGGTAGTGCTGCCGGCGATATAGGAGCCATTCGAAATGCATTTATCATGATGTATGCAGGCGTGAAAGATGTACGTATTTTAAATGGTGGTTTTCAATCGTGGCAGGATGAAGGATAT
>DATFIZ010000030.1:0-28743 GCA_035269575.1 Bacteroidales bacterium
AACGGTTGCAGCAGCATCTGTAGCTTCAATTACGATTCCTTCGAAACCAGTAAAATCAGCAACATTTAGTGTAGCCCCTGCATCATTTACAGGATCCGCAACTTCTAAATCAGTAAGTCCGGTTACATCCTCTCCGCCAAGCGTGAAGGTGGAAAGGGTGGCATCATTGCTAAGAAGAATAAAATCGTCAACAGTGCGTGGAAGAATTTTAAACGCACCAAAAGAATATTCAACAGGACCAGTAATACTAGCAAACATGTTTCCATTCTCAGGCAGGTCGTAGCTATAAATTGCATCGTCAACAACTACCTCACCTGATCCATCGCTAACTGAAAACTCACCGTAACCAAGACTATTGTCGATAACTTCGGCGTTTTCAACCGTTACTAAAACGCATTCGTATGCTTCACCCATATCTCCGGTAGCAATTGTTGTTGCATCCCAGGGTTCAAAATTGCCATGATTACTAACCATAACAACATCTGATAGTTGGGTCATATTATACTGTTCTACAACCTTAGCTTCAATCACGATGCTATCACCCACAGCAAGACCATGAGCTGTCTCATATACATTTATTCCGGAGAACTCACCTAATCCAGCCTGAATGAAGAAGTTATCGGTTGACTTTACAGCAGAAACGATACCCCCTGTCTTAACAAAATCGTTAACGTAGCTTGAGTTACCGTCAACATCTGCATTACTTTGAATTTCATGAACAGGCAGGACAGGTATCAATGTAAACTCACCACTCTCACTGGAGTAGGTTTCACTATCAGCATCTTTAAGGCGAAGTTTATAGGTTGTTGCATAGTCAATGTCAACAGGTGGGGTTGTTGTTACCGTACCGTCTGCTGCATTTAAACCAGTCTCAATCGTTTGCCACAGTCCATCAACAGGCAGCCATACTTGTAAGTCGAGGGTTGTAACATTCCGTGAAGTCCAGGTTACTGTTACATTCTCGCCACCGTAGTAGGTATTGCCCGCGTGTGTACTGGTGAGATCGATTGAAGGAGCATCCTCTGCAATCGTAGTAAAGTTAATGCTAGCAACAGCATCCATTTCATTACCAAGTTCGTCCTCTACAGGCTGAATAGTAAGACTATGATTCTCACCAAATTCTAAATCAGTATCAGGGACTATTGTTATCGTTGTACCTGAAATAGTTGCTGTAAAACTAGCCGGGATTGCAGCGCCATACATAAGAGAAATCAAACTTTCCACATTACTATCATCAACAAGCACACCACCTGTTGTGTAAATCGTCTCATCGAAGGTAATGGTTGGGTTAACATTAATAGCTACTCCTGTTGCCCCATCTGCAGGGTCAAAAGTGGGTACAGGTGGGTCGGTGTCAGCTCCCCCAGTGCCAATCGTATTGCCTGCAAATCCAGGAGATCCAAAATCAGACATTAAAGCGTCAGTAGCAGCAATATAATCAGCCTCTAGCGTAACACCATTTGTATGGTTTGCTATATTATTTAATTCACAAGAAGCAGGTTCAAATTTGTCTCCATCTGTGAATACAACTCGACAAATTTCAACAGCTCCTGGAGTTTCTAGTATTATTTCATCACCTGAATTTGACAAATACCAATTACCAGGCAATTCATAATCTCTGCTATTATAAGTGCCATCACCTTGTCCTAAAACAAAGAATCCATATGCTGGGATAATATTACTACCTACAATTGTATGACTATCTGAACCATCGTCTTTTATTACCCAACCCTCAATATCAATAGGACTTGCAGTAGTATTATACAATTCAAAATATTCACCATCTCCATCTGTAACTGCAGCTGGATCAGCCATATATTCAGTAATAAGAATATCTCCCTGAGATTGTGCGCTTACCCACCCTACACTAAAGAATAGCGCAAGTAAAAAGGTTAATGATAATTTAAAAAGTAAAATTTTTTTCATAGTAAAATTGTTTTTAAGGTTTGTATTTAGTTTAATTTTTCGGTAAAATAAATTTTCCCTCCTTTTTAAAAGGGAAAAAGGACCTTAAGTTATCATTAAATTTTTAAAATCTCAAACATAATGTTATCATTTTTACAAATAGATTGATAACCCCAATACATTTAGCAGGTTACGTTTTTAGAATTTTTATGTTAAAATTTAACCAACGAATATCCTTTAGCATTTCCTTAAAACTGATAATTATCACGGGCTTGTTTACTCATTTTTTGTAAGTTTGCAAAGTGAATGAATGAAACGTTCACCCTTCGTATGGCTCAGGGTGAACCATTCATTTTGAAATTTTAACTGGATCATAAAATATCAATACGAATAGCTATAAAATCTAAAATTATGTTAGACACCATTTTCAATCACCGATCGATACGTAAATATAAAAGCGATCCCATTACGGATAAAGATTTAAACGATATACTGGAAGCCGGAATACGTGCTTCGAACACAGGAAATATGCAGGTATATTCCATTGTGGTTACCCGCGATGAAGAGATGAAAAAGAAACTGGCGCCCACCCATTTTAATCAGCCTATGGCTACACAGGCACCGGTTTTACTTACCTTTTGTGCCGATATTAACCGTTTTAACAAATGGTGTAAACAACGCAATGCAGAACCCGGCTACGATAATTTCCTTTGGTTTACCAATGCGGTTATAGATGCTATGCTGGCATCCCAAAATTGTTGCCTGGCCGCCGAAGAAAAAGGAATGGGCATTTGCTACCTGGGAACAACCACCTACAATGCCGATAAAATTATCGATATCCTTAAACTGCCCAAAGGGGTAATTCCTATCACTACGGTAGTGGTTGGATATCCCGACGAAAGTCCGGAATTAACCGACCGTTTGCCTTTGGATGGTGTGGTACATTACGAAACGTACAAAGATTACTCGAACGAGGATATCGACCGCATTTACGCCGAAAAAGAGGCGCTGGAATCTACCAAAGCCCTGCTGGAAGAAAACCAGAAAGAAACCCTGGCACAAATTTTTACCGACAACCGATACAAAAAAGCAGACAACCTGCATTTCTCCAAAACATTTTTAAATGTATTGAAAGAGCAGGGTTTTATGAACCATTAAAATTTAAAGCATTTTAAAAGCAAAGAAAGTCACCCTTCGTCAGACTCAGGGTGACTTTTTTATATACTGCCACGAACAAAAAAATTACGAAACAACCTCTTCGGTTTACTTTCCCAAAATATTTTATCAATAAAAGAGTTATCTGTATATATTTGTTAAAAAAACAACTTGCGTTACTCGGTTTATATAGTCTATATTGTTTTCTTCCTTACTCCTATTTTGTCCAGGGGGCAGGAAAAACAGTATATTATGCACCTCAGGTCACAACAAGCAATCCCGGAATCCATTCATAAAAGATATCAACACATCAAGGGCGACAGTTTGCACCTTACCGAAAAAAGTAAACAACTGCTTCATGATTTTTATGAATCGGGGTATTGGGGGGCCAGTATAGATCGTCTGCAGTTTAAAGAGGATACGCTATTATTAAAGGTCTTTACCGGCAAAAAATATTACCGGGGTACCGTTGACTACAGCGCTATAGCACAAAATGTAAGAGAACAGATTGCCATCCGAAAACATCGAAAGAAGCAAGAAGTATTTCCATTATCCGATTTAGTCATCCTTAAAGAAAAGGTATTATCAGCCTTTGAGAATTCGGGCTATCCTTTTGCTGCTGTGAAATTTGAACCGGTTCATTTTGATGATTCGCTTGTTCATCTGAAAATAAACCCCCTGCTGCATAATCTTTATCGAATTGACAGCATACTTTTTAAGGGCGAAGCAAAAATATCGCCCCACTATATCTATCGTTACCTGCAAATACATCCCGGCAATATTTATCATCAGGAAAAAATTAACGATATCGATAAACGAATCGACAATCTTAATTTTTTATCGACGATAAAACCCACTGAAGTTGAGTTTAAAGAAAAAGATGCGGATATCTATTTATACCTGAAGAAGCAAAAGGCAAACACGTTTAACGGGATCATCGGATTTTTACCAGAAAATGAAAACACGGGAAAACTAATGGTTACCGGCGATCTGAACTTAAATCTAGTGAATTCATTAGGATATGGTGAAAGTTTTTCATTACGATGGGAAAAGCCGGAATCATCCACACAAAAACTAAATGTCGGCTTTGGGACTCCGTATCTTTTTAAAACCAATATTGGGGTGGATGGTGATTTTGAACTATACAAAAAAGATTCGTCCTACCTTTCTTTACAAACAGGAATCGGAGTACAACTCATGTTAGATTACAACAAATCACTTCGGGGGTATTACCGGTATAAAAACTCATCACGCATTGGCAGCGACTTACCAGCTACAGGATTAAATTTTGCCGATATCGAATCAAATATTTTGGGCGTATCATTTCACCTGACACAATTAGATTACAGGTTTAATCCCCGAAAAGGTACTGCATTAAATATTTTTGGCGGGGCAGGATTTAAAAACATCAGCAATACACAACATATTACCGAGAGTATGAATATACCCCCCGATAACAAACGGATAGAAATTGACGCAGGGTTAGACCTGGACATTTATTTCCCGATTTATAAAAACGTTGTTTTTCATTTTTCGAACACCACCCGATACCTTGATCAGTTTGCCGGCGAAGGCAAAGAAGCAATGTTTTTTGAAAATGAATTGTATCGGTTTGGGGGTGCCGGTTCGTTACGCGGATTCGATGAAAATATTTTTAACGCTTCGGTTTATTCTTTACAAAATATTGAAATCCGTTACCTTTTCGAAAGAAACTCAGCATTTTATTTATTTTGGAACGGTGCATACTATTATAAAAATGTAGCCCGGGAGATTACAGAAGATTTCCCCTGGGGTTTTGGTATAGGCGCCGATTTTGAGACCAATGCCGGAATATTTACGATAAGCTACGCCCTGGGAAAACAATTTGATAATCCCATAGAAATACGCGCAGCAAAAATCCATGTTGGATATGTCAGTCGGTTTTAAGTAAAACGAACATTCTTGTTCGTTAATAATATCATCGGACAAGAATGTCCGATGTACTATTCTGCAACTTTATAAAATGAGTTAGCCTGTGCTGTAGCCGTAAGAATAATATCGTTTATACAAACGTGCTCGGGGCGTGTAACAACATAGAGAACAGCATCAGCCACATCTTCACCATAAAGGGGTGTAAATCCCTGGTACACCTTATCGGCTTTTTCATTATCTCCTTTAAAGCGTACTAACGAGAATTCTGTTTCCACCATTCCCGGATTTATGACCGTTACTTTAATCTTATGCTTTAGCATATCAATTCGCATAGCCTGACTTAAAGCAACAACGGCATGTTTTGTTGAACAGTAAACATTTCCTTTTTCGTATACTTCTCTGCCGGCCGTTGAGCCAATATTTATAATATGGCCTTGTTTTTTTTCTACCATCCGTGGCGAGATTTTCCGGGACATGTATAATAATCCTTTTATGTTGGTATCAATCATTCGCTCCCAGTCATCAACCACCCCATCGTTTATATGACTTAGTCCAACGGCTAATCCCGCATTATTTACTAAAACCTTAATATCCTCCCAATCGGAAGGCAGGCTGTCAATAGCTTTATCAACCTCTTCCTTATTTCTAACGTCGAATTTTAAAATATTAACTCTCCCGGATGACTCAGATTCAATTTCTTCTTTTAAATCTTCCAGTAGTTCTTGTCTACGTCCGGTAATAATTACATCAAAATTGTTTTGTGCAAGTTTCTTAGCAGTGGCTCTTCCTATACCTGACGTCGCTCCTGTTATTAAAGCAATTTTATTCATTTGATATGTTTTTTTTGATTAGAGAAGCTAAAATTAAAAAATTATTTCCTCCTAACCATTTTCTATCCATAATAAAATATTTAATTTAGATGATAATAAATGTATTAAACGATTCATTTATTTTAAGGTCAAAAATATAATCAACCTAAAATTAACTTAAAATCATTAACATGAAATTTAAAACGTTTAGAAAAAACAAAATGCAAACAATATTGACACTCTTGTTTGCCGGAATGTTTTTATTTTCTTCTTTAGAAACATTTGCAAAGAAAGAAACACCAAAGGAAGAGAAAGACCTTGTAAATTCGGGAGTTGTAAGTGGTTTAAAATTCAGGAATATTGGTCCTGCATTTTTCTCGGGCCGCATTTCTGATTTTGCGGTCAATCCTAACAACCACTCTGAGTATTACGTAGCTGTTTCATCTGGAAATATTTGGAAAACCGAAAATAACGGAATCACGTTCAAACCCATTTTCGACAATTATGGTTCTTATGCTATTGGCTGTTTAGCCATGGATCCCAGTAATTCTAATGTTATATGGGCAGGAACAGGAGAAAATAACCATCAACGTGCTTTAGGGTACGGCGATGGCGTTTATAAATCGGTTGATGGAGGTAAATCATGGACCAACATGGGATTAAAAGAATCACGACAAATTGGAATGATCGCTATAAACCCGGAGAATACTGATATTGTTTATGTTGCAGCCGAAGGTTCAGCCTGGGGACCAGGGGGCGAAAGAGGCCTTTACAAAACAACCGATGGAGGGAAAAACTGGAATAAGGTATTGAATATCAGTGAAAATACCGGTGTCAATAATGTTATCCTCGATCCCAGAGACCCTGATGTAATTTATGCAACAACAGAACAACGACGACGCCATGTACATACAAAAATTGGAGGCGGGCCCGAATCGGGAGTTCACAAGTCAACCGACGGCGGTAAAACATGGAAAAAAATTGAAAAAGGATTACCCGGTGTTCATAAAGGAGGAATGGGAATTGCTATTTCGCCTGTAAATCCCGATTATCTTTATTTAATTATTGAAGCAGCCGAAGATAAAGGTGGTTTTTACCGTTCAACAAACCGCGGTGAAAGCTGGAAACGCATGAGCGATCACCATTCAAGCGGACAATATTACAACGAAATATTTTGTGATCCGGTGGATGTAAATAAAGTTTTCTCTGTTGAAACGTTTTCGCATGTAACAACCGATGGTGGAAAAACATGGAAAAGGCTTAGCCTTAACGAACGACATGTTGACGATCATGCATTATGGATAGATCCCAATGACACCAATCACTGGATTATAGGTGGTGATGGTGGGGTTTACATAACCTATGACGATGGAAAACATTATCGTCAGGTATCCAATCTACCTGTTACCCAATTTTACCGGGTAAATGTGGATAATGAATATCCATTTTATAATGTTACCGGTGGTACACAGGATAACAACAGTTCGGTAGGGCCTTCACGCAACACCAGCCGTGATGGGGTTACTAAAGGCGAATGGACGGTTACCATAGGTGGAGATGGCTTTTGGTCAAATATTGATCCGGAAAACCCGGATATTATATACAACGAATATCAATATGGAAACTTATACAGATACGACAAAAAAAGTGGTGAAAGCGTATATATAAAGCCACAACCGGCAAAAGGAGAACTTACTTACAAATGGAACTGGAACACACCGGTTATTATCAGTCCCCATAAAAACACTCGATTATACATGGCTGCCAATGTCCTGTTTAGAAGCGAGGACCGTGGCGATACCTGGGAAGTAATTAGTGATGACCTTACGGCTAATATTGACAGGAACACATGGCCGGTTATGGGAAAATACTGGAGTGCCGATGCAGTTGTTAAAGATGTTTCCACATCTTTATATGGTATGGTCGTATCATTGGATGAATCGCCTGTAAAAGAAGGATTAATTTATACAGGAACAGACGATGGCGTAATATCCATAACCGAAGATGGAGGGGAGAACTGGATAAAAATATCTTCTTTCCCGGGAGTTCCGGCACATACTTATGTCAGTGATATTTATGCCTCACGATATGATGAAAATGTTGTTTATGCCTCATTTGACAATCGCAAAAGAGATGATTTTAAACCATATCTTCTAAAAAGTACAGACAAAGGCTTATCATGGACTCCCGTAAGTAAAGGCTTACCTGAAAATGGTACTGTTCATACCATTGAACAAGACCATATTAATAAGAACTTACTTTTTGCCGGAACTGAATTTGGTGCATTTTTCTCATACAATGGTGGAGAGCAATGGACTCAGTTAAAATCCGGATTGCCAACCATTGCGGTGAGAGACATGGTAATTCAGGAAAGAGAAAGCGACCTGGTATTGGCGACTTTCGGCAGAGGATTCTATATTTTAGATGATTACTCTCCTTTGAGAGACATTAATCCTGCTATGCTGGAAAAAGATGCTCATCTTTTCCCCATTAAAGATGCCCTTTTATATGTTCAGACGAGCAAAAAATCCTCTCAGGGATCAACGTATTATACGGCACCCAATCCTGACTTTGGAGCAATATTTACGTATTATCTGAAAGAAACTCCCAAAACGGATAAACAAATCCGTCAGGAAAAAGAAAAGGAGCTGTTTGAAGCAGGGAAACCCATTCCTCAGCCAACCTGGACAGAGTTAGAAGAAGAAGCTGAAGAAGTAGCTCCGTACTTAATTTTCACCATTAAAGATCAAGATGGAGTTGTCGTACGAAAAATAAACAAAAAACCAGCGAAAGGCGTAAACAGAATAAACTGGGATTTAAGATATGCTGCAACCTATCCAATAAACTTAAGAAATAATAAGTATAACCCGCTAAATAACGATCGGGGATTCTGGTTAGTATTGCCCGGCGAATATTCAGTATCGGTTTCCATGTATAAAAAAGGTGAATTTGTGGATCTAATCGATGAGCAAAAATTTACGGTTAAACCTATAAAAAATAACACCTTACCAGCACCCAACCGGGAAGATATGGTTGAATTTAAACGTCATTTTGCCGAGTTAGGCAGAGTAATGCAGGGCGCAATTGAATTGAATAAAGAATTACTGAATAAAGTTGCCCACTTGAAACAAGCAATTACCATATCGCCCAATGCTCCGCAAGAGCTATTAATTGATGCTGAAAGTATAGAAAAAGAACTGGATGATATACTGTTTGCTTTTGAAGGAAACAAGCCCAAAGCCAGCAGTGAGGAAATTCCACCGGCACCGGTTCCTTTAAGCAGAAGATTACAGTATGTTTACTGGGGACAATCTAATTCAACATCAGCCATTACCCAAACCAGCAAAATGGCTTATCAGATTATTCAGGAAGAACTCCCTGTATTCATAGAGAAGCTGGGAAATATTAGTAATGTAAAAATTAAGAACCTGGAGAAAAAATTAAACGAAGCGAATGTACCCTATACACCGGGTAGAATATTAAAGTTGGATTAATACGTTTCTATTCAAATCATCTATTGATTTTTTATTGTTAAAAAACCGGGCATTGACGACCCGGTTTTTTATTTTGATAAACAGAACATTTTTATAGATAAACGACCATGGAAAAAATAAACCCGGAGTAAAATCAAGCGTATATAAAGATTAAAGAATACCTATAAAAAATATTTTAAATTATAATTTTTAACAAATAAATAATAGAATTATTCATTATGAAAAGGAAAATATTATTACTTTTAACGATTATTGCAACGGTAACTATTTGTATATCATGCACTACGACAGCAAAATGTCCGGCATACGCACAAAAAAGTACACCAACAGAACAAAACAGCTAAATTTTATTTTGTGAATTTTTTTTTTATTTTTGAGTATAAAAATCACTAATATCAAATTATTAATAACAAATTATTATGAAAAAAATCATTGTAGCAGTATTATTATCATTATTTGCTGTAGCAGTTTTAAGCTCTTGCAAAGGTCAGGACTGCCCTGCATATAGTCAAGCAGACGTTGAACAAACAAACGCTGACGCATAGTAGCATTTTTTATCTTACAACAAGAATAAATTAAAGCTACTTTTTACCTGTCTCAAATTTTTATATTTTTACTTTTTTGAGGCAGTTTTTATTTATGGGCAAACATTATAAAATTTTTTTTCTTTTATTTTATTTATTTATTGGTCAAACCCTCCATGCTCAGGATTTGCCTGATGATATGCCCAAAATATTTTATCGAAACGAAAAAACAGCAGCTATTTATCTAAATAGCAATGGTTGGGGATTTGGTTACAGATATGGCAGCAGAATAAATTATTTTGAGAAGAAGATTTTTGATATAGATTTTTCTATCTTAAAACATCCAAAAGAAATAAAATCTACCTCATCCTTTTTAACTTCCGAATCATTTATTTTTGGAAAAGTTCATTCTGTTTTTGATTTAAGATTTGGCTACGGGAAACAAAATGAAATTTTCGCAAAAAGAGAGTCTGGATCAGTTGCAATAAGATATTTCTATTCTTTTGGTCCATCTATTGCCTTACAAAAACCTATTTATTACAACATTTCATATCCGCTTAACGATTCTGTTTATACCGAACGCAAAGAGAAATTTGATTCAGATAAACATACTTCAGAAAATATCCGTGGAAAAGCATCTTTTTTTACCGGATTTGATGAAATGAGCGTTATCCCGGGAGCATTTATAAAAACCGGATTCAATTTTGAATTTAGCCAATCAGAAAACATTATTCATTCACTTGAAGCGGGGGTTATCTTTCAGGCTTATCTAAAGAACCTTGAAATCATGGCTGTTGATGATAATCAACAATTTTTAGTGGCTTTATTTTTAAGCTACCGTTTTGGTAAAATTGTAAACGCCCAGGATGTTTCTGAAGATTTTTATAAAAGAAGAAAGAAAAAATTTAAACTATTTTAGACCTTCCAATCATGCCGATTTTAGGTATTCACCAAAAAATTGTTATTAAACATTTGAGTGTTTAAATTCTTATCAATCGCTTATAAATATTATCATTTAAAGATATAATCAGCATCGCAGAATACCAAAAAGCAAACTATTTAGATTAATTCTCGATAAATTCTTGAAGAATTAGTTATTAATATATAATTTTGAACTAAATTTTATAACCAAGTTAAAAAAAGCAGAGATATGTCAAAAATAAAAGTAGCTATCAACGGTTTTGGGCGCATTGGAAGAAATGTATATAAAATTGCCCTTGAAAGAGATACCATTGAGATTGTTGGAATAAACGATTTAACCGACACCAAAACATTGGCCCATTTATTAAAATATGATTCAACCCAGGGTAAGTTTAATGGAACGATATCCTACGATGATGATTCAATTATTGTAAATGGTAAAAAAATAAATGTATCGTCAGAAAAAAATCCGGCAAATATACCGTGGAAAGAAACTCCTGACATTGTGATTGAATCTACCGGAATTTTCAGAAAAAAGGAAAGTGAAAAAGGAGGTTATGGCGATCACCTGAAAAATGGAGCCAAAAAAGTTATTTTAACCGTTCCTGCCAAAGATCAAATCGACAGAATGATTGTATTAGGAGTTAATGATGAAGAGCTTAGCAGCGAAGACACATGTGTTTCAAATGCATCATGTACAACGAATTGCCTTGCTCCTGTTGTAAAAGTTTTAAATGATAATTTTGGATTTGAAAACGGTTTTATGACAACCATCCACTCCTATACCAACGACCAGATGATATTGGATGCTCCTCACTCAGATTTAAGAAGAGCCCGCTCTGCTGCTGTTTCTCAAATTCCAACAACTACCGGAGCAGCAACTGCTGTAGGAAAAATTTTACCCGAACTTAATGGTAAGATTGATGGTATGGCTATTCGGGTTCCTACCCCTACAGGATCGCTGATCGACCTTGTGGCAAACCTTAAAAAGGAAGTATCTATCGAAGAAATTAATAAAGCCATGAAAGAAGCTGCTGAAGGTCCTATGAAAGGGATCCTTGAATATACTGAAGACCCAATTGTTTCAGTAGATATCATTCACAACGCTCATTCATCCATTTTTGATGCTTTAAGTACGATGGTAATTGGTAAAACAGTAAAGGTTGTTTCATGGTACGACAATGAATGGGGCTATTCATGCCGTGTGGTTGACCTAATTGAAAAATTATAATTCAACTTATTTTAGCACAGGACACATTGATAAAAAAAGCCTAAGAAAAATCTTAGGCTTTTTTAGTTCGTTAAATAAACATAAAGTTAATAAGTTTCAATCAATTTAAAGGGGACATTGATAATGGATTGATAATGTTTCCCTAACTCAAACACAGCTTCATCATCTTCTTCATAATACCAGTTAATCCGACATTCTTTATCTTGTAAATGATTATCCTGGATTAATTGAAAAAATTCCAGAATAAATTTCGATGAGCCACTGTTTATATACTCAAGCTGGATTTCTATATTTGTCTCGTTTTGAGGATTATCGAAATATTTTTTTACCCAATCAAATAATTTATCATAAAATTCTTCAGGGTTCTCTGGTATTGATCTTCCTGTTATCTTTAATATCCCTGAATTGGAATTGAAATTAACATAAGGTGTTTTAACTGTTTTTTCTATAATCAATTCTTCCATAATAAAGAAAATATATTGATTTTACTAATTATTCATATCTTAATGAGACTATTGGATCTAATTTTGATGCTTTGATAGCCGGAAACAGACCGGAAATTAAACCAACAAAAAAACAAAGAAATACTCCTGCAAAAATCCAGATCCAAGGGATTACAAATACTCCTCCAGTTATTAAAGATACAATATTTCCGATGAAAATTCCTAAAATAATTCCAAAAATTCCACCCAGTTGACCTATAAGTACCGACTCATAAAGAAACTGACGTCTTATAATTGCTGCCTTTGCGCCAATGGCTTTTCGAATGCCAATTTCCCTTGTCCGTTCGGTAACAGATACCAGCATAATATTCATCAAACCGATAGCTGCACCAAACAATGTTATTATGCCAATAATTGTAGCGGCAATGGTAACATATTTTATATTCTCAATCAACAAATTGGCAAGATTATCACTGGTTTCAATAGAAAAATTATTTTCTTCAAAACTTCTCAAATTCCTAATCACTCTAAAAATTCCTTGCGCTTCGTTTATCGCTGCATCTAATAATTTGGGATCATGAGGTAAAACATCAATTTTAAAATTCATATCAGGGCGTGAGAAATATTGTCTGACACTGGTTATAGGTAAAATACACAATTTATCACCTGATGCACCAAAGCTTGAACCTTTTGCTTTAAGCACTCCAATGACTTTATATTTATCACTACCAATTCTAATTACACTTCCTAAGGCCGAGTCGTTAGCCGTAAATAATTCGGATGCTAAATTTTTCCCAATAATTACACTGTGCGCATTCGATTGTATTTCGGTAACATTAAAATTACGCCCCCGGTCAATTTCATATCCTGCAGTAAACAAATAATTTTCATCAGCTCCAAATACACGAATGTTAGGATTTGTTTTTTCTGATTTATACTTTATGGTTGCCATATCGGAAGCCGGAGTTGTTATTGAAACAAGTGCCGGAAAATCAAATTCTTCTTTAAACCTTTGGGCTTCCCGGTAAGTAATACTTTCAAATCGCTTTATATCTCCCCCCATACTAACCCTGCTCGTCCGGTTAACAATAGAAAAGGTATTAGCCCCCATATTTCTAAACTCATTGCTGATGGAACTTTTGATTGAATCGATAGCTGTTAAAATTCCAACCAATGCCATAATTCCAAAAGCAATGATAAAAATTGTCAATACGCTGCGTAATAAGTTCGCCCGTATTGAACTTATCGCAATTTTTAAATTTTCTCTAAAAAGAAATCCCGGAGATGTCATAAGCCAAAAATAACATATTTATGATTGATTATAAATAGAGAAATATGAAATTTTAATCTTCGTTCAAATTAATTGACCTTATAAAATGAAATTTGTAATTTTACTGTTCCCATACTTTTTAGTATAAAAAATATTATACCTGTTAATGTTCATGATTTCTAATCATACAAAACCTGAATACCTTTTATAAAAATTTCAGTTATCATGTTTAATGCCAAAACAAATTATGCAAAAATTGCTTTTGAAACGATTTTATTTTATGTTTCAACCGGACAAATTAGAAAAAATGATGAAAACAAAATCTCTGCAGATTTAAAATTAAAACGAGCTTGTGTGGTATCTGTTTACGATTCAAACCAAAATTTACGAGGCTGTATGGGAGATCCATTTCCTCAAAAAAACAATCTATATGACGAAATTATTGAAAATTCCATTGCTGCGGCTTCAAAAGACAGCCGATATCAGCCTTTACAAAAAGATGAGTTAAATCAAATAAAAGTAGCGGTTGATGTATTGTCTATTCCACAAAAAATAGAAAATTTTAATGCCGTAAAGCCACAAAAACATGGTTTATATGTAACAGATAAAGAAGGGAATAGCGGATTTATTATGCCGGGAACGAAAGGGATAAAAACTACTAATCAATTAACAGATGCTGTCAAGAAAACGGCAGGATTAGAAGACAAAGACAATAAAGATTTAGCGTTTATGATATTTAAAACAGCACGTTACGAATAATACTATGGAAAAAGCATATATGATTTATATTTACGGAAAAGTGCAAGGCGTTGGCTTTAGATACAGTGCCCTGAAGAAAGCTAACGAGCTGGACATAAAAGGGTTTGTCCATAACAAACCCGATGGAGCCGTTTATATTGAAGTTGAAGGGAAAGGTGAAATCCTTGAGGAATTTTTAGTTTGGTGCCAGCAAGGTCCTACATGGGCTCGTGTGGATGATGTAAAACATGAAGAAATTCCTTTGTCGAACTATAAAAAATTTATGATACGATAGGTTTATGGAAGCATTATATTACACTCAAAAAGAAAACAAGAAGATTCAATGTGAATTATGCCCGCACAATTGTATAATTCATTCAGAAGAGTTTGGCATCTGCAAAGTAAGACAAAATATTGAAGGTAAATTAATTTCATCAAATTACGGATTAATTTCTTCTATGGGGTTCGATCCGATAGAAAAAAAACCTTTATACCACTTTTATCCAGGAGCCGAAATATTATCGGTAGGAAGTTTTGGCTGTAATTTAAAATGCCAGTTTTGCCAAAACTGGCAAATATCGCAAACGGCCCTTGATGAGCTTGTTCGAGAAAACATGATTTCATCTCCCGAAAAGGTTGCTCAAATTGCTCATGCAAAAAAATCGAACCTAGGTGTTGCCTATACCTATAATGAGCCTACCATTTTTTACGAGTTTATGCTTCACACAGCAGAAAAAGTAAAAGAAAACAACCAGCAAAATGTGATGGTTACCAATGGGTTTATTAACAGCAAACCTTTACATCATTTACATCAGGTAATTGACGCTTACAGTGTAGACCTGAAAGCTTTCAACAATAACTTTTTTACAAAATACACGAAATCACAACTCGAACCGGTAAAAGAAACATTAGTTAATATTGCGAATGCAGGCAAACATCTTGAAATTACCAATTTAGTCATTCCAACCTTAAATGATAACCCCGATGAATTTGAGCAGATGGTTAAATGGATTGCCCAAAATACAGGAAAAGAAACGGTACTCCACTTATCAAGATATTATCCAACTTATCAGATGAATATTGAAGCAACTTCAATCAATACATTAATCGGGTTTAAAGAAATTGCCGAAAACTATTTATCATATGTCTATATGGGAAATATAAATCTGCCAGAAGGAAATAACACCTATTGCTCTGATTGCGGGGAACTTTTAATTACCCGAAAGGGATATATGTTAAAAAAACATTCCCTGTCAACCGATGGAAATTGTTCAAAATGCGGAAAACCGATCTTTAAATATGATAAAGAATAGTGTTATGAGTATAAGAAAAGCAGTAGTTGCCGGAAGGTTTTATCCGGCAAAAAAAGATGACATAATCCAACAGATTGAAGAAATCAAGCAGAAAGAATATCCTCAGATAAATTTAAACTTAAAGAATAAAAAAATTATTGGAGGGGTTGTACCTCATGCCGGATATATGTTTTCAGCTTATCAGGCAGTACATTTTTTTGAGATTCTAAAACAATCAAAACATAAATACGATACAATTATCATCATCAATCCCAATCATACCGGCTTTGGACATGAAATCGCATTTGACGATAACGAAGCCTGGGAAACTCCTCTGGGAAAAGTAGACGTTGATACCGATCTTGGGAAAAAGCTGGGTATTCCGGTATCCGGGGTTGAGCAGCAAAATGAACATTCGGCAGAGGTGATGGTGCCTTTTTTACAACATTTTTTAGACTATCCGTTTAAAATTGCTCCAATAACCCTTTCGCATCAAACATTTAAAAATGCAAAACACCTGGCTGGAAGAATTAAAGATGCTGCAGATTTAACTAAGCGAAAAATTTTAATCATTGCATCTTCAGATTTCTCTCATTTTCTGACGCCGGAACAAGGAAAAGAAAAAGATCATTATGTGATTGAAAATATTTTAAATTTAAACTCAGTGGGTGTAGAAAAAGTTATCAAAGAAAAAAACATCTCGGTTTGCGGTTATGGGCCTATAATAACCCTCATGGAATATGCTAAACTTGTTTCGGAAAAACCCAACGTAGATAAATTAAAAACAGGCCATTCAGGAGAAATTATTCCATCCAATGAAGTGGTAGATTATGTATCCATTTTGTTTTCCGCTTAAGTTTTATTTTTTTATTATTTTAGAGGTTGCTAAAAACAAACAGATGATACAGAAACTGATTCAATGGCTCGAATCGCATCTGCAAAGCTGCTTTTATAAAAAATATTTTGGGATAGAATGTCCGGGATGTGGAATGCAACGAGCATTTATTGAATTATTAAAAGGGAACCTTCCTGAAAGCCTGATGCTATTTCCTGCACTACTTCCTACGATAATAATGATTATGTATTTAATCTTACATTTGATATTTAAATTCGCTAAAGGAGCACAGGTATTAAAAATTATGTTTATTATTAATACATCTATTGTAGTTTTAAGTTATATTTATAAACTAATCATTTACTAAACCAAATTAAAATGGAAAATACAACGAACCAACCAAACGAAACAAAACTAATTGTACAACAATCCTTACCTAACTCATCTGCTGTTCTGGTACTAGGAATTTTATCTATTGCCATATGCTGGTGCTATGGGTTATTTGGTATCACAATGGGAATTATAGCGCTTGTTTTATCAAATAAAGCAAAAGCATTGTATGCCAGTAATCCGGAGCAATATACTATAGGATCGTACAAAAATATGAATGCCGGAAGAATATGTGCTATCATTGGAACCATTTTATCCTCAATATATCTTGTAGTGATAATCATCTACCTGTTAATCGTAGGAGCTGCATTAAGCACTATTTTCACCCAAATGCCCTGGGAAGCACTTTAAATCTATTCCATTATAATCTATTAATGGATGGTTGTTTAACAATCATCCATTATTTTTTTAAATGGATATTATTTAATTTAGCACCATGGATTTGAAAGAACGAATAAAAGGTTTTGAAGTACTGGGAAATTTTCTGAGAAAATTCCCTGATGGAGATGACAAGCAAACCAGAATACTTGAAGATATTGCCGTAAACGATCATATTTATAATCCATGGTTTACTGAGGAAAATATCAGGAAGTCAATACAAGCCATTGGCGATTCAATTACACCAGAAAAACTGGAAAAATGGATTAGCGGTTATCCCCAGCTAAAAAAAGAAAAACCCGGGAAAAAAATTGGGGTTATTACGGCAGGGAATATTCCTTTGGTTGGATTTCATGATTTTATCTCTGTTTTAATTTCCGGACATCAGTTTTATGGTAAATTATCATCAAAAGATAATCGGTTATTACAATTTGTTGCTGATTTTTTAATGGATTATAATCCTGATTTTAAACATCTAATATTCTTTGAAGAAAATCAACTCAAATCATTTGATGCCATTATTGCCACCGGAAGCAACAATACCTCAAGATATTTTGAATATTACTTTGGGAAGTATCCAAATATTATCAGAAAAAACAGGAGTTCTGCTGCTGTTTTAGATGGCAATGAATCAGCCGGGGACATTCAATTATTAGCTGATGATATTTTTAGTTACTTTGGTTTAGGATGCCGTAATGTGTCCAAATTATTTGTTCCAAAAGATTATCACTTCGATCACTTCTTTTCAAATATCGAGCATTATCAGAGCATATACAATCACCATCAGTATGCAAATAATTTTGATTATAACCGATCGATTTTTCTGATGAACCAGGTACAGCACTTTGATAACGGATTTGTATTGTTAAAAGAAGATCAGGGTCTATCCTCACCCATTGCCGTTATTTATTTTGAAATTTATGAGCATATTAACCGGGTTAAAGACTTCATAAATCTTAACAATGATCTGATTCAATGCATTGCATCCAACATCAGATTTCCTGAAAAAGGAGTTCCACTGGGAAAAACTCAACAACCAGAATTATGGGATTATGCAGACAATATAGACACGATACAGTTTTTGTCAGCCCTAGAATAATAAAAAAGCGCTGTCCAAAAAGTATTTAAAAATGGGAAATTGATTATTCATTTGCTTAGCGAAACTTCGCGACTTCCCTGCCATGCCGGCAGGCTGGGTCACACAAAGGAATCACAAACTTGCCTGCTGCAAGCAGGGTTCCACAAATACTTATTGGACAACCTCTTGAACATTACTTTCTTTTCATTTTCTGAGGTTTAATCATATTCTCAGGTTTTAGCAACTCATCTATCTCATCTTTTGATAGAAAATCTTTCTCAATTACCAAATCATAAACACTTCTTCCTGTATTAAGGGCTTCTTTAGCTAGAATAGAGCATTTTTCATATCCTAAAACAGGATTTAGCGCTGTAACTATACCAATACTATTTTTAACCATTTCGCGGCATCGTTGCTCGTTCGCCGTAATTCCGCTAACACATCGATAATTGAATGTTTTCATCCCGTTTACCAACATTTCAATCGACTCAAAAATACTTTGAACAATTACGGGCTCCATAACATTTAACTCAAGTTGTCCGGCTTCAGCACCCATGGTTACGGTTAAATCATTCCCGATAACTTTAAAAGCAATTTGATTAACCACCTCGGGTATCACAGGGTTTACTTTCCCCGGCATAATAGATGAACCAGGTTGCATCGGAGGTAAATTTATTTCGTTAATTCCTGTACGTGGACCCGATGATAATAATCTTAGATCATTGGATATTTTTGAAAGTTTAACGGCTAATCGTTTTAAAGCTGATGAATACATAACAAAAGCACCGGTATCCTGTGTGGCTTCAACTAAGTTTTTTGCATTTACAACATCTAAACCGGAAATTTTCCGCAAATACTTAATTACTTTTTCAGCATATTCAGGTTCTGAATTTATCCCTGTGCCAATAGCCGTTGCACCCATGTTAACTTCCAAAAATAAATTTACATTTTGTTTCAATCGTTCAATTTCTTCCTCTAAAGTAACAGCGTAGGCTTCGAATGATTGACCAAGAGTCATTGGAACAGCATCCTGCAATTGGGTACGTCCCATTTTTATGATATGAGCAAACTCTTTTGCTTTTTGATAAAATGATTTTACCAACTCATTTAACCCCTGAATCAATTTTTGGTTACTCTTTATAATCGCAATCTTCACGGAAGTAGGATAAGCGTCATTTGTTGATTGTGAAAGATTAACATGATTATTTGGGTGGCAAAATTCATACTGACCTCTTTCATAGCCCATAATTTCCAATGCCCTGTTGGCAATAACTTCGTTGGCATTCATGTTGGTAGATGTTCCTGCACCACCTTGTATCATATCAACAATAAAATGATTATGATATTTCCCGTTTATTATTTCATTACAGGCCCTTACAATTGCATTCCCTACAGATGAATCGAGCAATCCCAGCTCAACATTTGTTTGTGCAGCAGCCAGTTTTACCATGGCCAAAGATTTAATAATCACAGGGAAAAAATTAAGCGTTACACCACTGATATTAAAATTTTCAATAGCTCTTAGCGTTTGAATACCGTAGAGATACTCAGTTGGCACTTCCCTGTCCCCTAATAAATCATGTTCATTTCTTGTTCTTCCGGATTCATATTGAGCAGCAACATTCAACATTCTGTTGTTCGCGTGCCGCATTCGTCGGGAAATAACTCGTGCAATGTTACTGAAAATTATCACAGCGGCCGGGCCATTCTCATTAAAATAGCTTTTGCTTATGCTAAAAACAGTGGTATCCTTTAAGGCTCGTGCCGAGGTTGAGTGCGGGGAATCATCAGCCCAGGAACCTTCGCCTAAAAAATCTCCTTTACTAAAGTAAGACAGCTTGGTTTCAGAACCAAAATGAACCGTTTTAAAAAGCTCTACTTCTCCCTCATAAATAATAAAAATATCGGTACGGGGGCCATTTTCTTCAAATAAGAGATCTTTTTTTGAATATTTTTTTACTTCAATATTTTCGGCTAAAATATTTAACTCTTTTTCAGACAAACCCTTGAATAGTTCTATTCCCTCAATAAATGCAAGAATTGTGTTTTTATTTATCATGATTTTAATTATTTTAATTGATTATAAATCTACGAACAAAAACTAAAAATAAGGTCAAAGAAAAGACATATTTTCTTTTAAACAAAGAAGCCGCCTCCAGAAATGAGTGCGGCCTCTTTTAACCTAAACCATCTTACATTAAGGAACTAAATATCGTGCTGATATTTTTCAGAAGACTGCAAAACTTCAGCATCGATAAATTCTTCGAAAAGATCATGAACATATTTTATATCCAATGCATTTCCAATACTCATATTAGCTGTTTTATATATCTCATTCGAAATATGCTTTATCTGATTTTGATTAGCGATAAGCACCTGGATTGGGTCGATATCTTCAACATTAAATTTACCCTGTGATTTTTTAAGGATTGCCAGGTTATTATTAATAATTTGTTTAATTCTTTTATGTGACTGTGTAATCGTAGCTAAACGATGCCCTATAAAACCAATGACCTCAAAGGTTTCTGTGTCAATTACAGGACTTCCTGAGTTTCCTTGTTTAATCGATGAGTCAACCTGAAAATATTGTAATCCGGTGGAATGAATAAAGGCAGAGGAAATAATCCCTTGTTTTATCGCTAAATTTTCTCTATCCAGTTGATATCCCAATAAAGCAATTGGTTGTCCAATATTAATTTTATCTGATGGTTGCTTTAGTTTCAATGATTTTATCTTTTTAAACTCATCAAAATCAATATTAATTGCTGCAAAGGGAAAATTTTTATCATCAAAACTACGTATAATGCGCTGTTTTAATTCGTTCATCGGAATTCTAACACTGGCTGCTTCTGTACATCCATCATCTTTTAAAAACCGGATACAAACTTCACTTGCTTTATATATCTTACCTATATAATCATCGGTAATTAAAAAGTGATCATTCGTTTTAAAACCAGTCATTGAAATAATCTTAATACCTGCTGAACTATAAAAACTCAACTGGCAAATAGCGCTTTGACATTCTTTCCAAACAGTTCGATACATATATTTGTTGGTTTTAATAAGTTTATAATTCGGATAATGACTTTTGCATTTCGAAAATTTTATATTCAAATAGTTTTGAAATAACCTGATCTAATACTTCCTGATCAGAAGAAATGATATCCATATCTTTAATGACCCTGGAGTTTTCAAAAGAGATGTCATTCCCACTAATCAGTATTTCCAGTTTATAGTCACTGTCTGGTTTTGTTGTCCATCGGTTTATTATTCCATCCGGGGTTGAATAAATTTTATTAAATAATACAAGTGTTAATTCATTTTCCTTACTTTTTACGCTTACGTTAATATTAATAAAATTCATTTTCAATGGGGTTAAGATTTATTCAGGCTATTGATTTGTTCATCTGTTTTATAAAACAGGTTCTCCAAAAGAAATGAAACTTGAAAACCATCATCGACAGGGAAAACATTTAAAATCTTGGGGTAAATTGTCTTAAAATATTTTTTCATTCAATTTTAAATTTATAATTTCCCGTTTCTTTTTGTCAAGGCTAAAATATATATTTATAAGTATGAAAAAATAACGACTTTTTTATCGTATGGAATTTAAATATAACCGTACTGATTTTATAAATAACCGTTTTTTTTCATGCTTGTTTTCAACAAATACGGGGGTGTACATTAACGAACACCCAGTGTTCCGATATCGGGCACTAAAAAAGATAATTTTTTAATAATACAGAATTAACACCCTGTTTATCAAAAAAATAAGACTTTTGGCATAAATTATGTTTAAAGAAAACAGAATCATATTAATATCCATAAAATCATGAATATGAAATCCTATCCAATCATTTTAACATTAACCATAGGCTTCCTTTTATCTTTTAATTCATTAAAAGCACAAAAGGTATGGACCCTGAGGGATTGTATTAATTATGCAATTGATAATAACATAACCGTCAAAAGACAAGAGTTGTCAGCAGATATTGCAGAAAAAAATTACAAACAATCAAAAATGGAGTTATTGCCTAACCTTAATGCCCGGGGACAACACTACTATAACTCAGGAAAAGCAATAAATTATGAAACTTATCAATATGTAAATGAAAATTTTCAGGGAGGGAATGTTTATTTAACATCAGAAGTTAATCTATTTAACGGACTTCAAAATTTTAATAGTATAAAGAAATCCAAGCTGGATTTAATGGCACAACTCGAAAGTGTTGAAAAAGCAAAAAATGATGTCACTTTAAATATTACTACTGCTTATTTACAAATTTTATTAAACAAAGAACTGGTAGATAATGCAGAAGAGCAATTAAAGGTAACATTAGAGCAGATTGAAAAAACAAAAAGACTGGTAGACATAGGAAATGCTGCCAAAGGTGATTTGCTCCAAATAAAGGCACAAGCAGCTACCGAAAAGGCTGATTTAACAAATAAAAAAAATAATTTAAAGATTGCTTATTTAGATTTAACTCAACTTCTAAATCTTGAAAGTACGGATGGTTTTGAAATACAATTTCCAAAAATTCCGGATATAGCAGAAGAAAGTGCTAATAATGTTTTCGCAATTTATACCAATGCATTAGAGATATTACCAGAGATTAAAGGGGCTAAAATACAAGTAAAAAGCTCTGAAAAAAGTTTAGCCATTTCAAAAGGACAATTAAGCCCTACATTAAGTTTGGGTTATCAATATAACTCGAGATATAATGAAATAACCGACAAACTTGAAGATATGACTGTAGAGCTTTCGGAGAATCCAACAGGAGTTACTGAAAGTGGTGAAAATATTTTCAACTATAATACTCAAAGAATATATTCCAATAACTACCCGTTCATGGACCAGATAAATGATAATGCAAGTCATGCAGTATTTGTAGCGTTACAAATCCCTATTTTTAATCGCTGGCGAACAAAAACATCTATTGACCAGGCAAAAATAAACCTGGCTGATTCGAAATTAAATTTAGAATTACAAAAGCAAAATGTATATAAAACTATCCAACAAGCCAATACTCAGGCAATAGCTGCTCAGGATAGATATAAGGCAAACCTGGAATCGGCACAATCGATGGCTGAAGCTTTTCGGTACACCGAACAAAAATACGAGGTGGGGATGGTTGATATTATTGAATACAAATCGGCTAAAAATGAGTATAACATTGCGCTGTCAAATGTGGCCCAAGCTAAATATGAGTTTATTTTCAGGAAAAAAATATTAGAATTTTATAAAGGAGAGCAAATTGAACTATAAAAATATATCATGGTAAAATTTAGGGGTTAATTTAATTATTCAACGATTTTATAGTTTAGGATTAATTAGTTGGTTTTTAATTTAAGTTTGCTTTTTTAAAGTCCGGAACATTTTTTCCGGGCTTTTCTTTTTAAAAAACCTTCTCTAAGCACTTAAAAGGGATTTTTTGCTTTGGATATAAGATATCGCCGGTTTGACTAAAGCCCAGCCTTTCGTACAATTCTACCAGCTTTTGATTGGAACTGGAAACATCTAACCGTACCGATTGGTACTTATTTTCCTGAGCAAACTTTTCAACAAACTCAATTAATTTTTGCCCCACCCCTTTACGCTGCCAGGTTGGATATACAGCAATTCTGTGAATAACAATAAATTTCCCGTCATTATTTTTCCAGGCTACCTCATTAAAAACTTCGTCTTGTTGCTCATCAAAAGTAATCGTTCCTACAGGAACCCCCTTATTTATCATGAGGTACAAAGAACCTTTCTCAATTTCCTGCATTAATCTGAAAGTATCGGGATAGGAAATATTCCATTGATAAATATTGTTTTTATTAAAATCTTCAATACATTGCCGCAATAAATACATTATTTCAATTAGGTTGTCTGATATGGCTTTTTGTATATGCATTGTAGTTTTTAAAGCTTTTTAAAATCAATATATAACAAATGTAAACATTTATTTAAATTTGTAATTGAAAAATAAAAATAATAACAAATTCTATAATTAAAAAATTAAAATCATTTAAAATTTATTGAGATAAAAACCGTTACTAGTTAAATATTATTATATCTATACAATGCATCAAAAAATTCATTTATTTTTATTCTTAATTATAACCTTTCTAATTATTTCTTGTGAAAAGGAAGAATTTTATGATTCATCCGATATAAGACTGGAATTTTCGCAGGATACCATTATGTTCGATACTATTTTTACAACCATTGGAACATCAACAAAATATTTAACCGTAAAAAATCCTTACGCTAAAACGGTAAAAATTTCATCTATTTCCCTTGCCGGAGGGAACGATTCTCCTTACCGAATAAATATTGACGGCTTTTCGGGGACCAAGCTTGACAATTATGAAATAAAAGGAAAAGACAGCTTATATATTTTTGTTGAAGTAACAATTGATCCTAATAATTCGGATCTACCCATGGTAGTTAATGATTCAATACTTTTTGCCTATAAAAACAATACACAGGATATCAATCTTATTTCATGGGGCCAGGATGTAAATCTGATTAATGGTGATGAAAACGGGACTATTGAAGGAACGCAATACTGGACCAACAACAAACCTTACCTAATTTACAATTCGATGCTGGTAGACACAAACAGCACCTTAACCATTGAACCCGGAACAAAACTGCATTTTCATAAAAATTCACGGTTGTATGTCTTAGGAACACTTATTGCCGATGGTACTTTTGAGCAACCTATTATCTTTCAGGGCGACAGACCCGAAAAAGATTACGAGGATGTTCCCGGACAATGGGATGGGATATGGATAATGAAAGGAAGTAGCAATAATATCCTTGATTTTACGGAAGTAAAGAATGCTGTTATTGGGATACAGGTAGATTCGCTGGCTAATGAATCAGAACCAACATTAATACTATCGAACAGTAAAATTTTAAATATGACTGCTATTGGACTGTATGCACAAGGCGCTAAAATAGAAGCCTACAACAATGTAATCGCTAACTGCGGACAGTTTGCTGTTGCTCTTACAATAGGGGGTTCGTATTCTTTTTATCATTGTACTTTGGCCAACTATTGGGGATATTCAACCCGCACAACCCCTTCGGTATTACTTAACAATTACTATATTGATATTTATAGCAATTTACAGGTTAGGCCTTTAAATGAAGCAACATTCGGAAATTGTATAATTTATGGGAGTAAAGAATCAGAATTATTTTTAGATAAAAAAGAAACGGAAAATTTTAATTTCTTATTTGATCATACACTGATAAAAGTTGATGAAGGTTTCTCTACTCAGGATAATAACTCTTTTAAAAACGTAATTGTTAATCAGAACCCAAAGTTTAAAGATCCTTACAATAATAACTTTGAACTTGACACTTTATCCGTTACCAAAGATTATGGCAGCCCGGAATATGGCAGTTTATTCCCGCTCGATATTAATCTAAACAATCGTACAATTGATAATGGCCCCGATTTAGGTGCTTTTGAAAGAACTGAAAACCAATAATGATAAAAAAAACTCTATTATCACTATATATTTTATTCTTTGTTTTTGTTGGGAAAAGCACCCATGCACAATATGATGATGATGCATATAAAATTATGTTTTATAATGTTGAAAACTTATTTGACACAGAAAACGACAGCCTGAAAAATGATGAAGAGTTTTTACCCGATGGAGACAGGTACTGGACAAAATTCAAATATTACCAAAAATTAAAGAATATTTATAAAGTTATAATCGCTGTGGGTGGATGGAATCCACCTGCAATTGTTGGAGTTTGTGAAATAGAAAACCGAAAAGTACTAACTGATTTAGTAAACAATACTCCCCTGGTAAAATTTGAATATCAAATTATACATCACGAATCCCCTGACCGACGAGGTATTGATGTTGGACTATTGTACCGAAAAGAACTGTTTTATCCGGTTTATAACAAAGCAATACCTGTAAATTTCCCTGACAATCCAGATTATAAAACCAGGGATATCTTATATGTAAAAGGCATTGCCAATAAAACAGACACATTACATATTTTTATCAACCACTGGCCTTCGCGATGGGGTGGTCAGTTAGAATCGGAAGATAACAGAATTACTGCTGCACAAACATTAAAAAATACCACAGACTCAATTTTTAATTCTAATCCTCATGCTAATATTATCATTACAGGTGATTTTAACGACACCCCGATAAATAAAAGCGTAAAAGATGTTTTACAGGCAAATCTTAACTTTGAATCCATTGAAAACACTAAACTTTACAATGCATCCCATTATTTGCAAGAAACGCTTAATATGGGAAGTCATAAATATCAGGGAAAATGGGCAATGCTTGACCAATTGATTGTTTCAGGTTATTTGTTAAATGAAGAAAATGATATTTTTACCAGACTGGATGATGTACATGTTTTTAATAAAGATTTTTTATTGGAACCTGATGATAGTTTTTATGGATACAAACCTAACAGAACATTTATAGGCTTTAGGTACAACGGAGGCTATAGCGATCATCTTCCTATTTACATGATTTTAAATTTCAACCCATAAAAAAAAATTTCTGATAAATAAATTAATCACCCATTTTCCCATTTATTTTTAAGTATTTTTTGGGCTTAATCCCAATTCTTTTCCTTTTTTTACCATAAATCCATGGGCCTCCTGGTAATTATTATTTATTTCGCCATCCAAAATGGCCTCCTTAATAGCATTTTTAATATCACCAACCAGTTTACAAGGTTTTATTCCAAAAGTTTCTATAATCTCTTCCCCGGATATAGGAGGTTGAAAGTTCCGAACAGCATCTTTTTCCTCGATCTCTACCAATTTTTGTTCTACCAGCTTAAAATTATTTAAATGTTTTTTTATGGTATATTCATTTTTTGAAGTGATATCTGCCCGGCATAAAATCATCAAATCATCAATATCGTCACCCGCTTCAAAAAGTAACCGTCTAACAGCAGAGTCAGTAACTTCTTCCTGTGATAAAACAATGGGACGCAAATGCAATTGAATTAATTTCTGCACATATTTCATTTTATCATTTAACGGTAACTTTAATCGTTTAAAAATCGGGGGAATCATTTTTGCTCCCAGACGGTCATGCCCATGAAAAGTCCAGCCAACTTCTACAGAAAACCGTTTGGTTTTAGGTTTTGCAATATCATGTAACAATCCTGCCCATAATAACCATAAGTTGTCTGTTCTTTTGCGGATATTATCGACGACTTCGATAGTATGTAAAAAATTATCCTTATGCTTTCTGCCTTTTTTTGTTTCCACTCCTTTTAACCCGGATAATTCAGGTAAAAATTCCTCCAGTAACCCAGTATCATCCAAATATCGAAAACCCAAAGATGGTTTAGGTGATTGTAAAATTTTATTTATCTCATCCACAATCCGTTCTCTCGACAGAATTTTAAGGCGGTTTTTATTTTTACGGATTGCCGCATACGTTTCTTCTTCGATGTTAAAATTTAGTTGTGATGCAAACCGGATGCCACGTAACATACGTAACGGATCATCAGAAAATGTGGTGTCAGGATTTAACGGAGTACGAATTATTTTATTTTTCAAATCATCGAGTCCGTCAAAAGGATCAACCAATTGGCCGTAGCTCGATTTATTTAAACCAATCGCTAATGCATTTATCGTAAAATCCCTTCGTTTTTGATCATCTTCAAGCGAACCATCCTCGACAACAGGGTTGCGAGAACTTCTCCGATACGACTCTTTTCTTGCTCCAACAAATTCAATCTCCAAATCATCATACTTAAACATCGCTGTGCCAAAATTTCTAAACACACTTACTGTTATCGATGGATTAATTTCACGAGCAACATCTTCGGCTAATTTTATTCCACTTCCTTCCGTAACAATATCAATGTCTTTCGATGGCCTTTTTAATAAACAATCCCGGACAAAGCCTCCAATTACAAAAGTTGGCCGTTTGTTTTTATCGGCTATATCAGAGATAATTTGAAAAATTTTATTATTCAGACATTTCTTCATATGTAGATATGACAATTTATTAAATTACATGACAAAATTACAATTATTTACATTTTATTTGAACTATTTAGGCCATTTTAATGTTTGGAATATAGTTTGATAAGATATAAGAAATTCATATATTTAATATTTTAGAAATATAAATATTTTTATCAATAACAAATAAAATTTAAAAAGTAATGCTAGAACATTTAACAAAAGAAACATTTAAGGAAAAAGTTTTTAATTGGGAAGAGAATAAAGATTGGAAATTTGAAGGTGATTTACCCTGTTTAATTGACTTTTATGCTGACTGGTGTCAACCTTGTAAAATAGTAGCTCCTATTTTGGAAGAATTATCAGGAGAATACGAAGGAAAAATTAATATTTATAAAGTA
>DATFIZ010000031.1:0-3192 GCA_035269575.1 Bacteroidales bacterium
TAAAAATGGGCGGTTAGCAATAAATTTGGGATAGTTCGGGTCGATACTGGTAGTTCTTATACCTACAACTGTAACGGCTGCAGCTTCAGTTCCTTTTTCATTCACATCAATAAATGACTTATGCTTTACAAAATCAATATACAATTGCATAGTTTCTGAAATATTCGATAAATCCGCATTATCCGGGTCAAAAGCAACAGACAGGCCCATGGATTGAAGAAAATCATTCAGTTTCTTTGCATATCCAAACTTAAACTTAGGAATACTAACTTCAACATTCATCGCTTCAAAATTTCCCAACCACTGGTTATAATTTTCTGTATTCCATACAGCCATCACATCATCAATGGTTTTATCCGCATCGGGCAAAAAGATTAGCATACTAAAGTTTCCACGGCCGTAAGGTAAATCAAGGATTGTAAAATCATCATGAAGCATGAGTCTTGCAGTAACTTCCTGATTCATGAACGGAACATTTACTTTACTCCCGTTGCTTAAATTAAAATCATAGTTTGTGGTATTCGATTCGTCAAATTTATATTTCCAGTTCCCGTTAAAATAGATGGCATTGATTAAAAACATTACCAGTGAAGGATCAATTTGTTCCACAATCTGATCTATTTTCCCATGGGTTTTAATTGCTACCCAGCGATTGATCAAATCAACAGTCGATTGATCAAAAGCAGCTTCCCTTACTTCGGCATCATAAAAATCCTGATTTACTTTTATAAATTCCGGGTTAACCGGGAAACCTTGGCGGTGCCAGATTGAATTCGCAACACTGATTGTAACCGCCGGATCAACTTCCAACAAAGCCTTTACCAATTCTTTTTGTGCCCGGTTAATCTCATCGGTAGTGAGATCGCTTAAAAACAATGTTTCTTCAAATGCCGTTTTTGTTTCACCGGCCGAACCATTATAGGTCATTAAAAGAGCCTGTGAAATACTTAAAGGGGAAATCATCAGGTTTTTATCTGATTCTTCGATGATCATTCGTTTAAATAGCTTAATACCAAACTGATTATCGCTTGATACCATAGCTTTTGATTCGGGTGTAAGTTCTATGACCTTCTCTTCTGTAGGAAAATCCATACCTTCATCTTTTTGGCAAGACATGGTTAAAGGTAGTAATAATAATATGCAGGTTAGTAATCTCATAACATTTGTATATATTTTATTGTAAAGATGTTTTCTAAAAACTTTTGGTTGCGTTTATAAAATTAAAATATTGTAACCGAATTTCATTAGCTTTGCTTAAAATAGAATGATATGCTCAAAAAATTTATTTTATACCTTCTTTTAATAATATCCATTGGCTGCCATCAAACCGATAAGCAACAAAAAATACGTATTGCTACGCTAAAAGGCCCTTCGGCCATGGGTATGGTAAAAATGATTGACAGCCTGAAGCAAACAAAAAACAACGAAATTGAAATCACCATTTATAACGAACCCATCCAGGTACGCAAATTAATGCTCGAGGAGGCTGTTGATTTGGCCATTTTACCCACCACCATGGGAGCTATTTTGTATAATAAAGGAGTAAATTACCAATTAGCAGCTATTCCGGTTTGGGGAACTTTATATTTATTCGGACAGGATACAACGATAAAACAATGGACTGATTTAAAAGGAAAAAGAGTTTACTTGATGGCCAAAGGAATGACACCGGATGTACTTTTTAAACAGCTACTTATCCAACACGGCATAAATCCGGAGCAAGATATACAGGCAGACTATTCATTCCCGACACATATTGATCTGGCCAATGCAGTGGCATCCGGCCAGGCAAAACTGGGGGTAATATCTGAGCCTTTAGTGAGCCTCGTAGAACAAAAAAACAAAGATGTGAAACCAATATTCGACCTGAACGAAGAGTGGCAAAAAGTATTCCCCGATACTCCTATTGCGCAAACAGCTTTACTGGTAAATGGCAATTTTGCGCAAAATCAAAAACCACTGGTCGAAAACTTGATGAGCCATTACCAAAATTCATCGAAGTGGGTTAATGAAAATCCTGAAAAAGCAGCTGAATTAATTGTTAAATATAATATTTTACCCAACATTAAAGTAGCAAGATCGTCCATCCCCCGTTCCAATTTCAAATTTGAGAAAGCAAAAAATATTGAAAATGAAATTGGTAATTACCTGAAAATCTTCTATGAAATGAATCCTGATATAATTGGTGGAAGAATGCCTGATAATAATTTTATATACAGATAATCAAGATTACGATAATTTTTATACCTTTATTCATTGTTTTAACCTTTATACCAATTAATCGTATACCATAAAAAGTAAATATCAAAATCTATGAATTCATCAATAAATTATAACTGGGCTGATAAAAGTATTCTTATTGCAGATGATGAATTACACAATTATATTATCCTTGAAAAAGCGTTAAAAAAAACCAATATCAAAATTTTTCATGCAGAAAACGGGGAGGAAGCCGTAAAAACTTTCAATCAAAACCCTGATATTAATATTGTTTTAATGGATATTAGGATGCCGGAAATGGGAGGATTGGAGGCCACAAAATATATTCGTTCGGTAAATCGTAATATTCCTATCATTGCTTTTACAGCCTATGCATTATCTGATGATGAAGCGATAGCCCTTGAATTTGGGTGTGATGATTATATCTCAAAACCGGTAAGACCCGAATATTTACTCCAGAAAATAAACGAACATCTGACAAAATAAAAACTTTTTATTTCAAAACACTGTTGTTCGGTAAAAATATTGCATCCATTCTGAAACCTTGATTTTATCTACCACCCAAATTGAGCGATTATTCTCTTCGGTTATGAACTGAAGGTTTTCGCTCACTGCCTGCCCCGTAAACGAAGTGTCGGGGACAAAGAAATTGTAAGATTTTTACCTCAACTATTCGATGAAAAATGACAATTTCTAAGTCGGGATTATACCTAAGTAAAGCGCTTTTTACTCCATTCAAACCGCTCAACTTAGGTATAATTTACCAATTTTCTATTTCAGGGGCTTTGCCCCTGACCCCACATACTTTCTTGTCTTGAAACAAGAAAGTATGCAAAGAAATTCAAGGCTACGCCCGCCTCACCCGAAAAACTACGCGATGTGAGCTAAAAAATCTAAACTTGCACTTCCCTTCGGTCAGTGGTTGCCTTCGGCGAGCTCGCACAAAACGCTCGGTTCAAACAGCAGATTTTT
>DATFIZ010000032.1:0-2473 GCA_035269575.1 Bacteroidales bacterium
GGGTTTCCGCCAAAAACTTCGCTGGTAAATGCATCTACCTGGTAAATGGGAATTTTCATCGTTCCATTTATTTTTAGGATAAAGTTACGGATAAATATGAATCAGACAGAATAAAGGTTGAATAATTATTAACGTATTTAAAACCAGCTACTGTACTCTTTAAAATCGATAAAAACTTCGCTGGTTTGATTTTCTTTCACAATAAATTTTCCGGTAATTGTTTTTCCGGGTTCTCCGTTAAATGTGTAAATTTTTACTTCGTAATCATGAACTCCCACTTCCATTTTTTTACGGTAATTATCCAGCGATATAGCCTTTTGATGATTTTCAAAGGTTTGTTTGGGGCGAGGGTCTATCTTCGTGCCATTTATATAAACATCAACGGCGAAAGTGCTGTTCATAATATATTGATTGGAATCGAAGATAACTTCCCCAATTTTTTGCTCGGTTTTTTGTTCCGTCCGGCAACTTAATAATGTGGCTAAAAGAATGATTCCGATAAATTTTTCCGGTTTCATCATTTTTGAAAAATTGTTTTATACTTTAAAGATGTTTAAATTAGAGAAAAAGTTGCTTTAGGGTTGACCATTTTTTATGTACAAAAAAACATAACATAGAATGACAAAATTTAAAGATAAAACAGTACTCATTACCGGAGGTGCTTCCGGCATTGGTAAACTAATGGCGCAAAAAATGTTAAGCCTGGGTGCATCAAAAATGATTATCTGGGATATTAACCAGGATAATCTTGCGCAAACTACAAATGAGTTTAACAATTCAGGATTTACCATTTTCCCTTATCAGGTGGATGTAGCCAACCTGGAGCAGGTAAAACAAACCGCCCAAAAGGTTAAAGATGAAGTTGGGGTGGTAGATGTTTTAATTAATAATGCAGGAGTGGTTGTGGGGAAATTTTTTCACGAGCATTCACACCAGGATATTGATTTTACCATGAACATCAATACTTCGGCATTAATGCATATTACGCTTGAATTTATTGGTGATATGATGAAAAAAGGTGAGGGGCATATTGTAAATATTGCTTCGGCAGCCGGGATGGTAGCTAATCCGAAAATGTCGGTTTATTGTGCCAGCAAATGGAGTGTTATAGGCTGGTCCGACTCGTTGCGGCTTGAAATGAAGCGTATCCATAAAAAAATAAAAGTAACTACGGTTACTCCTTATTATATAAGTACCGGCATGTTCGACGGGGTTAAATCACGGTTAGTACCTATTATAAAGCCTGAAAAAGCAGTCCGAAAAATTGTTCGCGGGGTTATTAAAAATAAAATCTTTGTCCGCATGCCGGGAATCATTTATTTGTTACCCTTGATTAAGGGTATTTTGCCTGTTCGTTGGTTCGATTTTATTGTAGGCAAAGGGTTTGGTGTTTATAAGTCAATGGATGAATTTAAAGGACATAAAAATAGTTAGCCATGAAAATATCAGAAATATTTAAATTACAGCAGGAATTTTTTCTTTCCCATCAAACAAAATCAATAATTTTCAGGAAAGAACAATTAAAAATGTTTAAAGCGGTTTTAAAAAAGAACGAATCATTGTTATACGAGGCGATTGATAAAGACTTTGGAAAATCGGTTTTTGAAACTTACGAAACAGAGTTGTCCATTCTTTATCATGAAATAAATCTGTCCATTAAAAAAGCAAGAAGATGGAGCAGATCCAAACGAGTTTCTACCAATCTTGCCAATCTTCCGGGGAAAAGCCGTATTATTCCCGAACCTTACGGAAATACGCTGGTTATCGGAGCATGGAATTATCCTTATCAGCTGGCTCTGCTACCTGCAGTTTCGGCTATCGCTGCCGGGAATACGGTAATTATTAAACCAAGCGAACTGGCTCCTAATACTTCGGCTATTATGGCAAAAATTTTTAATGAAAATTTTAACACTGCATTTTTGTATGTTAAAGAAGGAGGAGTACCCGAAACAACAGAGTTGCTGGAGCAAAAGTTTAATAAAATATTTTTTACCGGAAGTACACGGGTAGGGAAAATTGTATATCAGGCAGCAGCTAAAAATCTAACACCTGTTACCCTCGAGTTAGGAGGTAAAAGTCCAACCTTTGTTTTTCCGGACACCAACTTGAAAATGGCTGCTAAGCGCATTGCCTGGGGTAAATTTTTAAATGCAGGACAAACCTGTGTAGCGCCCGATTATTTGCTTGTTCATACAGATATTAAAAATGAATTTTTGAACGAACTTAAAAAACAGATCATTAAAATTCAGGGCGAGAATCCTAAAGGCAGCGAAGCTTATGTACGAATCATTAATAAACCCAATTTTGAAAGATTAACCTGGTTAATCGATAAAGAAAAAATATATTATGGCGGCGAAATGGATGAAGAAAATTTGTTTATTAGTCCTACCATTCTTCACAATGTTACCTTTGATGATAAAGTGATGGAAGAGGAGATTTTTGGCCCCATTCTTCCGGTCATCGAATTTAAAAA
>DATFIZ010000033.1:0-3293 GCA_035269575.1 Bacteroidales bacterium
AAACATATGCAAGCTTATAATCAATGGATTGGTGAAATACTAATAAGGTGTTCCATTAATGCGTTCTTTTTTAAATGCCCTCAAGTACCACTCAAACTCATCTAAAAACTTTTGTGTTGATGGTTCTGTAAATTTATTCTGAGGAACCAGCTTTTCGTCAAAAAGGCTTTCTATAAAGGGAAAAGGCAACATGGAGGAGATAGCCGGCATTCCCAGTTCTCCCAGTATCACTCTTAAATGAACAGCTGAACGTACCCCTCCAAAATTTCCTGCCGAATACGATGCAATAGCCGATGGTTTAAAAAAATATTCAGACTGAAAATGATCAAGCAGGTTTTTCAATGCCGGTGGAATGCTGTGGTTATATTCTCCGGTTACGATTAAAAACCCATCGGAATCCCCGAACATTTGAGCCAGTTTATTCATATTTTCAGGAGCTTTTCCTTGTTCATATTCTTTATACATTTTATCAAGGAATGGAAGGTTGTATTCCATGGGATCAATAAAATGCACATTCAGATTTCTTTCCCGAAGTTTCTTTTCAAGATATCGGGCGGCTTTTATGCCTTTTCGTTCGGTGCGTAACGAACCATAAATCAAACTGATGGTTAAATTCATAATCTAAATTTTTTATTATTAGACGTAAATAGCAAAAATCCTGACATATTTATCATTAGAAGTGATTTACAATTATTTTTAAAATTACATTGCTCTTAAATCTACAATCTTTATTCTAAAAAGTTAAATTAATGGCTCTATTCACAATAAGTGTTAGCCGTAAAAATTCTGATTTTATGATGAATGTATTAACCACAGAGTAACACAGAGTAAATTTCACAGAGTAACACAGTCAATTACTTTTTACTCTATAAGACTTTGTGCTAAACACAGTGATGCTCTGTGGTAAAAAATACTTATTATCCAAATTATTTTTTCAATATTTTAGTTATTCCTGATTTTGTTTAGAGGGGCATTTAACGCTTCCGTATGAGCAATACACACAGCAATCACCCTGCTCAGGCTTTAAAACTGTTTTACAGTTTTCGCATTCATAGGAAAACTGGCAGATCACAATGGGTATTTTTTCTATTTTTTGATGACCACAGTTTGGACAGATTATAACTGATGTGGTTAGAATCTTCATGATTTGCTTTAAATTATTAATCGACAATATAACGTGGTATTCTTGAAGGTAATCGTGTTAATAACTCATAATTCATGCTGTTATTCATATCACTGAACGAGCTAATAGATATCATTTTATCTCCCTGTTTCCCGATAAGTACGACTTCGTCATTAACCTGTACATTGGATAAGTCGGTTACATCAACTACCATCATGTTCATATTAACAGTACCTACCACAGGCACTCTTTTTTCGTTGATTAAAACATGTCCCAGGTTGCTTAAATTCCGGCTAAACCCATAACCGTATCCAACCGGAACGGTAGCAATTTTACTATCCCTGTTGGTAAGAAAACTTTTACCATAGCTAACATATTCGTCTTCTTTGACCTTATTAACACTCATCACCTTGCTTTTCCACGACAGAACCTGCTTTAAGGGGTCTTCAGGGATTTTTCCGTTTTTTAAGTGTAACATTCTGGTTTCATTCCCGGGCCAGAAACCATAGTTGGAAATACCAATACGTACCAAATCAAAAGAAGATTCCGGAAAATTAAGTACTCCCGCCGAGCAGGCAATATGACGGTATCTGGGTTTTAGTCCTTCAGATTTTATCCATTTAACTAACCTCTCAAATGTCGTTATCTGATTGTCTACCCTTTCGAAGTTATCTATATTCTCTGCTCCGGCCAGATGCGAACACACGCCTTCGAGTACAATATTTCCTTCGTTGTTTTTTAACTTTTTGATAACTCCTGGTAGTTGATCTTCGCAAAAACCTGTTCGATGCATCCCGGTTTCTAACTCTATGTGTATGCGTGCAGGCTTGCTTGTTTTTTTACTTACATTGCATACAGCATCAAGTCTTTCGGTTGTAAACACAAAAAACGAGATCTCATTTTCAATGGCCCATTCCAGGTAGTCGTCGTCTATAAAACCCATAATCATGATATGACAAAACTCCTGTTTTACTTTCAAGGCTCTGCGTGCTTCTTCAACACTAAAAACAGAGAAATGGTCCACCCCACATGATTCAATCATCGGCAATAAATCTTCAATGCCATGTCCGTAAGCATTGGCTTTAATGACCATGGAGTATTTTGCTTTTTTGCCTGCTTTCCCTTTCAAATAGTTAATATTATTATTCAGGGCACTTTTGCTGAGTTCTATGTAGGATGTAAATAACATTTTCTTATCTGGTTACATCAGGTTAACAACAGTTATAATTTTCTATAAATATCGAATCTTTGAATTCAAATATCTCAATTATTCTTTTACCCAAAGTGAGTCCATAAAATAATTACGACTATCCGTAAAATTTCGCTCTACCCTAAAACCATACTTTTCCGCAAGATGATAAATGGCTTCCTGATCAAATTTTTGGGATAACTCCATATAAATTGGTTCATCTTTCTGAAAATAAATTCTCTGTTCCAGTGCTCCGATGTAAACAGATTGCTTTTTGTCAGATATCAGAAAACTTTTGGTTTCGCCTGTTTGCTCATTGTACCGGGCAACATGCCGGAATGATTCAATATCAAAATCTGCATCCAGTTCACGATTCAATCGAACCAGATGATTCAGGTTAAAAGCACGCGTATATCCATGCGTATCATCGTAGGCTTTGAGAATTATATCCTTCGGCTTTTTAAGGTCAAAACCAACGAGCAATTTGTCATTTGGTTGAATTAAATCCGATAACTGACTCAAAAACCGGTGCCGCTCATCCTCCAGAAAGTTCCCTATATTTGATCCCAGGAACAGAAATACCTTGTTATTATCGGAGTCTTGATTCAGCTCATTCATCATTTGAAAATAGTCTCCGGTTTTGAATTCCGTATTTAATGCCGGCAATTCAGCATTTAATTTTTTACGCAGGTTTTCATTGGCCTGTCGGCTGATATCTACCGCCACATATTTAAAATCGATTTGATGCTCAACAAAATGATTTAGAAGGATTTTTGTTTTTAATCCATCGCCGGAACCCAATTCAACAAGCTCGAAATAAGTATTCCCGTTTCCAAACAAATCTTTCATTTCTGATTGATGCCGAGTAAATATTTCAAATTCGCAATCGGTAAGATAATATTCGGGCATTTGCATGATATCCTGAAAAATCCGGCTACCCTTATCATCATAAAAATATTTTGGTAAAAGATATTTCTCATT
>DATFIZ010000034.1:0-2404 GCA_035269575.1 Bacteroidales bacterium
CTTTTTTTAGGTGGAACCAAAAAAGAAAGTTCTGATCATAACCTATTACTGGCCGCCAAGTGGTGGTGCAGGGGTGCAGCGCTGGCTGAAATTTACTAAGTATCTGCCCGAATTTGGTTGGCAGCCTGTTGTTTATACTCCTGAAAATCCTGAAGCTCCAACAAATGATGAAAGTTTATCTAAAGATATTCATCCTGAAGTTCAGGTAATTAAAAAACCCATTTGGGAGCCCTATGCATGGTATAGAAAATTTACAGGGAAAGATAAAAATCAAAGAATTAATGCAGGGTTTTTACAAGAAAAAAAGGCAAACCGGTTTTTAGAAAATATATCTGTTTTTATTCGTGGGAATTTATTTATCCCTGATGCACGCAAGTTTTGGATTAAGCCTTCTATCAAATTTCTTACAAAATATTTACAAGAAAATCATATTGATGTTATTGTTTCAACAGGCCCTCCTCACAGTATGCACCTAATTGCTCTTGAGATAAAAAAAAGATTGGATGTAAAATGGATGGCTGATTTTAGGGATCCCTGGACCAATATTGATTTCTATAAAGATCTGAAATTGACCCGGTGTAGCGATAAAAAGCACAAAAGGCTGGAACAGGAGGTGTTGAGAAATGCCGATATTGTGTTAAGTGTAGGAGAAACCATGGGAGAAGAATTAGCACACCTTGGTGCTAAAAAAATACAGATTATTACCAACGGATTTGATTCAAATGATATCCCTGAAATAAGGCAAGATTTAGATGTAGACTTTTCGATTGTTCATGTTGGATCGATAAATAAAGACAGGAATCATGAAGTGTTTTGGCAGGCTATTGAAGAACTGGTTGCCGAAAATGAAATGTTAAGCCAAAAGCTGGTTTTGCAATTTATTGGCAAGCTTGATCATGATGTATTTGAGCAGGTTGAAAGAAGAAAACTCACAAAGAATTTTAAATATATTGAATACATGACTCATGATCAGATTATGAGAGAACTGATGAAGGCCCGGTTGCTTTACTTGCCCATTAACAAAAGCCCTAATGCAAAAGGAATTATAACCGGTAAATTTTTCGAATATCTAGCCGCTAAAAGGCCAGTTTTAGTTATTGGTCCTGAAGATAGTGATGTGCAAAAAATAACTGACTTGACTAAATCAGGACAGGTATATGATTTTGAAGATCGTACAGGAATTAAGAATTATATTAGAGATTGTTTTTCAAAGTATATTGAGGGTAATGACAGAGAACTGAAAACAGATATCGATGAGTTCTCAAGAAAAAACCTTACTGGAAAACTTTCTATAATACTTGAAGAATTAAGCCATGAGTAAAAAGATTGTAACAGTAGTAGGAGCCAGACCCCAATTTATTAAAGCAGCAACAGTTAGCAGAGAATTAAAAAAAGCCGGGTTTAATGAAGTTATTATTCATACCGGGCAACATTTTGATGATAATATGTCGAAGATTTTTTTTGACGAGATGGAAATTCCTAAACCTGACTATAATTTGGATGTTCATAGTCTTTCTCATGGAGCAATGACCGGTCGTATGATTGAAAAAATTGAGAAAGTTCTGGTCAAAGAATCACCGGACTATCTCATCGTTTACGGCGATACTAACTCAACATTAGCGGGGGCAATTGCCGCCCGGAAATTACAAATCCCCATTGCACATGTTGAAGCTGGTTTGCGCTCATTTAATATGAGTATGCCCGAAGAAATTAACCGGATTCTAACCGATCGTATATCCAGTTTATTATTTTGCCCTTCAGATTATGCTGTAGAGAACCTAAAAAAAGAAGGGTTTGATAATTTTTCCTGTCAAATTGTTAGAAGTGGTGATGTAATGCAGGATGCAGCATTGTTTTATAACGCTAAGGCCATGCAAAAATCGACGATTATTAAAGCGTTGAACTTAGAAAATTCAAAATTTATTCTTTGTACCGTACATCGTCAGGAAAATACCGATGATCCAGACCGGTTGGGAAATATCATCTCTTCATTAAATGAGCTCAGCAAAAAATTTCAGGTCATTTTGCCATTGCATCCCAGGACAAGAGAAATCATAAAAAAAACAGCTCAGCATCTTCATTTTAAACCCATTGATCCAGTCGGTTATTTTGACATGATTCAGCTAATTAAAAATTCTGAATTTGTGATGACTGATAGTGGAGGTTTGCAAAAGGAAGCTTTTTTCTTTAAGAAATTCTGTATCACATTACGAGACGAAACCGAATGGGTTGAGTTAACGGAGCATGGATTTAATGTAGTTGCCGGAGCTAATAAAGACCGAATTTTATCCGAAGCAAAAAAAATCAGCCAAAAATCAGCCAATTTTGATATAGATCTTTATGGCCAAGGGAAAGCAGCAGAAAATATTGTACGTGTTATTTTAAAGGATTAACTAAGTTTGTT
>DATFIZ010000035.1:0-16034 GCA_035269575.1 Bacteroidales bacterium
ACGGGTTGAAATATAAAAACAAGGAAGAACAAATAAAAAATTACGATATTGCTGAATTAATTGAATTATCATTAGAATTATAAACTGAATAGATATGGAAAAAGAATTGAAAATCAGAGGTGGCGAATTTCTTTTAAAAGAAATTGATGCCAACGATATTTTTATACCCGAAGAGTTTGACGAAGAGCAACAAATGATTGCTCAAACCTGTGACGATTTTTTAGAAACCGAAGTATTTCCTAACCTTGACCGTATTGACTCACAGGAGCCAGGTTTGATGCGCGATATTTTACAAAAAGCAGGCGAGCTGGGATTGTTAGGTATATCAGTACCTGAAGAATACGAAGGTTTTGGACAGAATATTGTAACATCCATGCTTTCGGCTGATAAGTTAGGTGCAGGATACTCATTCTCTGTTGCCTTTTCTGCGCATACCGGAATTGGAACGCTACCATTGGTATATTATGGTAATGAAGAGCAAAAACAAAGATATTTGCCTAAACTGGCATCAGGGGAATTAATAGCATCTTACTGTTTAACCGAGCCAAATGCCGGTTCTGATGCAAACTCAGGGACTACAAAAGCTGTTTTATCCGAAGATGGTAAACATTATATTCTGAACGGACAAAAGATGTGGATCACAAATGGTGGTTTTGCTGATGTTCAGACTGTTTTTGCAAAAATTGATAACGATAGAGTGCACTCTGCATTTATTGTAGAAAGTGCGTGGGATGGTGTTGTTATCAACCCGGAAGAAAAGAAAATGGGAATTAAAGGATCATCAACAGTACAAATATTTTATAATGATGTGAAAGTTCCTGTTGAGAATCTTTTAGGCCGGCGAGGCGAAGGTTTCAGAATTGCACTTAATATCCTGCATATGGGCCGGTTAAAACTTGGAGCTAATGTTATAGGATTAAGTAAGCGTGCCACTACTCAATCGGTAAATTATGCCAATGAGCGTAAACAGTTTGGTACGTTTATATCAAGTTTTGGGTCAATAAAACACAAATTAGCCGAACAGGTTATTAAAGCCTTTACTAACGAATCTGCTGTTTACCGCGCAACTAAGGATGTTGATGTGGTTGCAGAAATAAACAAAGCTGCCGGAAAAGAATACGGTCCTGCTAATATGGAAGCTTTTGCCGAATTTGCCCCTGAAGCGGCTATTATGAAAGTGTACGGATCTGAATCTCTCGATTATATTGCCGATGAAACGGTTCAAATAATGGGTGGTATGGGCTTTTCTGCTGAAATGCCTGCAGACAGAGCATACAGAGACTCACGTATCAACCGGATTTTTGAAGGTACAAATGAAATAAACCGAATCCTTATTGCCGATACAATTATTAAAAGAGGACAAAAAGGAGTAATTAAACTTTTCGATAAAGCCAAAGAAATACTTGACGGATTGGATAATCTATCCGATAATTTTGAGCCTAAAGGTTATTTCGAAGATAAATCATTTTATATCTCTAATTTTAAGAATGTTGCTCTAATGTTAATTGAAGCAGCGGTTAATAAATTCCAGCGAAAATTAGTGCACGAGCAGGAAGTATTGAATAGTATAGCCGACATTATTATGGCTACATATGTGGCTGAATCAACCATGCTTCGCATTAAAAAACTGGAATCAATGAAAACTCCTGAGGATATGAAATTGTATCAAGATATCCTTGATGTTTATGTTTTTGAAACGGCATCAGAAATTTATAAACACGGCATGGATGCTATATATTCAATCGACGATGAAGAGTTAACCGATAAACTGCTCAAAGGAGTTCAGGTGTATACCAAAGTTAATGGTGTAAATACTAAAGATGCCTGCAGAAGAATTGCTGACAAGCTAATCGAAGAAAATAAATATTGCTATTAATATTTTCTGAAATATTTTTTAAAACCCCTTTTCGAGAGATTAGGGGTTTTTTTGTGTTTTGATTGCTGATTTTTTTCGTTTAATTTTATGTTTTTAATTAATCTCTTTATGGATTATTCACAGCACCTAAAAAATGGAATTGTTGTTATTGGAGCAGGTAATGTTGCTACACACATTGCTTTAGCTTTAAAAAATGCTGGTTATTCCATAAAAAAGATCTACAGTCAAACCGAAAAATCGGCTGAAAGCTTAGCTAAAAAAATAAATACCACCTATACTACTCGTTTGGAAACACTGCCGGATAATGCCGATATTTATATTATTTCTATTAAAGACACGGTTATTGAAGATATTGCTCGGAATTTGAAAATCAAAAATGGAATAGTTGTCCATACAGCCGGAAGTGTCCCAATGCGTGTTTTTGAAACTTATTTTGATAACTTTGGTGTTTTTTACCCTTTGCAAACATTCACAAAATCCAGAAAATTAGAGTTTTCCGAAATTCCGCTTTGTATTGAAGCAAATAACAGCCATTCTGAAAATAAACTTTTAAATCTGGGCAGAAGTCTAAGTAAAAAAGTAGAGTTAATTCATTCTGAAAAACGAAAATTTTTACATCTGGCAGCAGTATTTGCATGTAATTTTACAAATCATATGTATAATATTGGTTCTGAGTTGTTAAGTGAGAAAGATATTGATTTTAATCTACTGCATCCATTAATTAATGAAACCGCTAAGAAAGCAAATGAAATGAACCCAATGGATGCTCAAACAGGACCTGCAATGCGTAAGGATAAAAAAACTATCGATATGCATGTGAAAATGTTAAAAGATTACCCTGAATTTGAAAAAATATATAGATTTGTGAGCGAAAGTATTTATAACTTAAATAAAAAAGATTGAATTTTATCCAATGACAAATTTTAAAGAAGATTTACGTAATATAAAAGCTTTTGTTTTTGATATAGATGGAGTGTTTACCGACGGACAAATATACCTTGAGCCCGGAGGAGAGTTTATACGAGCCGTAAATATGAAAGATGGTTATGCTGTTAATTATGCATTAAAACAAGGCTATATTATTGGAATTATTTCAGGAGGTGATTCGCAGGCTACCAAAAAAAGATTTCAATATCTTGGAATTACTGACATCTATATGGGATCAAGAGATAAGATAAACGATTTCGAAGATTTTTATTTTAAATATGGGTTAAAACCCGAAGAAATCCTTTATATGGGCGACGATCTGCCTGACTATGAAGTGATGAAGATTGCAGGGCTACCAACCTGCCCGGCAGATGCCGCCGAAGAAATAAAATCTGTTTCAAGATATATATCTACCTTCCCGGGAGGAAGAGGTTGTGTTCGAGATGTGATCGAACAGGTTTTACGTTTGCAAGGAAAATGGCGAAAATTTGATTAATCGTTGATTTTATGATGAATTTTCTAAGGCTTATAAGATACAAAAATTTGTTAATCATTGTTTTAACACAATATTTGATGCGTTGGAGCATTATTAGGCCTCTATTAAAAGTTAACCAGTTTGAATTACAATTTTCCGAACTCCATTTTTTCTTCTTAGTCATGGCAACAGTATTAATTACCGCTGCCGGATATGTAATTAACGATTATTTTGATACGAAGACAGATCTTGTAAACCGCCCCGAGAAAGTTATTTTAGGACGTAAACTCAATCGCCGTTGGGCTATTCTATTACATATAATTTTTAATACCATTGGTATAGGATTGGGAACTTATATCTCTTTTTATATCGGATTGCCAATCCTTTCGTTGGTTTTTGTTATGATTACAGGCATTTTGTGGTTTTATTCCACAACCTATAAACGTCAATTTTTAATTGGGAATGTAATTGTTGCTTTATTAACTGCCTTAGTCCCATTAATGGTTTTATTATTCGAGATACCCCTGTTGCGAGCAAAATATGGGTTATTGATGCTTGAGTTAAAGGCCAGTTTTAATTATATTATTCTTTGGGTTATTGCTTTTTCTTTTTATGCATTTTTATTAACCCTTATTCGTGAAGTTATAAAGGATATTGAAGATTTTGAAGGGGATAACGCTTATGGAAGAAATACCATGCCGATTGTATTAGGAGTGATGAATACGAAAATAGTTATCATTACTTTTATCCTTTTAACCCAATTCTCTTTACTATATGTTTATTTTAGATTTTTGAAAGATACTTTTACATTGGTATATTTTGGTGTATTCTTAATTGTTCCATTATTAATGCTATTGTATAAACTTTTAACTGCCAAAAAGAAAATGGATTATCATTTAGCCAGTAATTTATCCAAAGTGATTATGCTGGCAGGTATCTTATATGCATTAGTAGCTAATTACTTAATTTTACAACACTTTTAATTTTCTGCTTTTTATGTTTATTCCCGGAATAGAAGATTATCGAATTATTTTAGCATCTGAATCACCCAGACGGCATTATTTGTTAAAAGAAATAGGCCTGGAATTTGAAATTAAGAAGAAAAAATTTGTTGATGAGTCATATCCACCACACTTGGTTCGTGAGCAAATTCCTTTATACCTGGCCGAAAAGAAAGCTAAGGTATTTGATGAGGATATGGATGAGAAGATGATTGTAATTACCGCAGATACTATCGTGTGGTTAAATGATAAAATTTTACAAAAGCCGGTAGATTATAATGATGCAGTAAAAATATTACAAGAGATTTCAGGCCAATGCCATCAGGTTTATACCGGCGTAACTATCAAATCAAAAAATAAAACCCAAACTTTTTCTGCCTGTACTGATGTTTATTTTCGTAAACTTACTTATGCAGAAATAGATTATTACATTAACCATTATCAACCCTTTGATAAAGCAGGAGCTTACGGTATTCAGGAATGGATAGGTTATGTAGGTGTGGAAAAAATAAATGGTTCGTTTTTCAATGTAATGGGTTTACCTATCCAAAAATTATATACTGAACTTGATCAATTTATAAATATAACTGAATAGAATTATGAAAAAAATCGTACTCTTATTACTCGTTACTTTTTTATTGAATGTGAGGTTTGTCTCAGCCGACGAAGGAATGTGGATTCCGCTGTTAATTGAAAAGTATAACATTGAAGACATGCAGAAAAAAGGTTTTAAACTTTCTGCAGAGGATATATACAGTATTAACCAGGACTGTTTAAAGGATGCTATTGTAATCTTTGGACGTGGATGTACAGGTGAGTTAGTTTCTAACCAGGGATTAATTCTTACTAATCATCACTGTGGATATGGAGCGATACAGCAACACAGCTCAGTTGAACATGATTACTTAACCGATGGTTTTTGGGCTATGTCGCAAGAAGAAGAGCTGCCTAATCCGGGATTAACAGCTACTTTTCTAAAAAGAATTGAAGACGTTACAGAAGAAGCACTGGAGGGAGTTACCGGGGATATGACTGAAGAAGAACGAAAAGAAAAGATTCGTGAAAATAGTAAAAAAATACAAGCCCGGGCAGAAGAAGATAACCATTATAATGCCTCCGTGCGTTCGTTTTATTATGGGAATCAATATTTTTTGTTTGTTTATGAAGTATATAAAGACGTCCGTTTGGTAGGTGCTCCGCCCTCAGCAATTGGAAAATTTGGGGGCGATACCGACAATTGGATGTGGCCAAGACATACCGGAGACTTTTCTGTTTTTAGAATTTATGCCGATACAAATAATCAGCCAGCTGAATATTCATCCGACAATGTTCCTTATAAACCTAAAAAACATCTGCCCATATCAATCAAAGGAATAAATGAAGGTGATTTTACCATGGTGCTCGGATATCCTGGAAGTACGTATCAATATGTTACTTCGGATGAAATTAAGTGGATTAAAAATGTCAGTAATCCTAATAAGATTGAATTAAGAGATATCCGTCTGGATATAATGAATAAATACATGAACAATAACGATACGATTCGAATAAAATATGCCTCGAAAAATGCAGGTGTAAGTAATTCATGGAAGCGATGGAAAGGAGAGATTATTGGATTGGAAAGACTGAATGCTGTGGAAAAAAAGATGGATCTGGAATATCGTTTCAGAAAATGGGCTGAGTCGGGTCATGATGAGTATATTGGATTACTCGAGGACTTTTCAAATGTTTACAGCGAGTTGGAGAAATATGAGGTAGCTTATGATTACTATCGAGAGGCCATTTTGGCTCTTGAAATTGTTCGTTTTGCCTCAAGATTTGATCATCTTATTGAATTAATCGAAAAAGAAGCGGATAAAGAGGATATCACAAAAGAATTGGAGTATTTGCAACAACAAATGGATGGATTTTACAAAGATTATGTGCAAAAAATTGACCAGGAGATATTCTACCAGTTATTACCTCTTTATTATTCAAATGTCTCCATTGAATTTCACCCGGATTTAAGCGAATTAAATTTTTCAGGAGATTATGAAAAATTTGCGAAAAATTTGTATCAAAATTCAATATTTGATGATCAGAAGGAGTTAAGTGACTTTTTAAGTGTGGATAAAATAGATGAATTGATAAGTTTAAAAAATGATGCAGTTTACGAATTTTATCAGCATTTTAATCATGTTTATCAGTCAGAAATTAAGCCAAAACGCGATTCGTTAAATAATATCACACAGACTCTTTATCGATCATACATGAAAGGCCTGATGGAGATGCAGGATGACAAGATTTTATTCCCTGATGCTAACTTTACCATGCGTGTATCTTATGGAGATATTAAAGGTTCATACCCGCGTGACGGGATTAAATATCAATATTATACTACTCTTGATGGGGTAATGGAAAAGGATAATCCTGAAATTTACGATTACGATGTCCCTGAACGATTAAAAGAAATATATCGAAAAAAAGATTTTGGAAAATATGAAGTAGATGGGTCGGTTCCGGTATGTTTCCTTGCTACCAATCATACTACCGGAGGAAACTCAGGAAGTCCTGTACTCGATGCAGAGGGTAATTTAATAGGATTAAATTTTGACCGTGTTTGGGAAGGTATCATGAGCGATATGATTTTTGATCCTAAGCAAAGCAGAAATATCTCTGTTGATATCCGTTATGTACTTTTTTTAATCGATAAATATGCCGGTGCTACTCATTTAATTGATGAGATGACCATTGTAGAGTAAAATATAATAAAATACCTTATTGAGAGCCTGTTTACTTAAGCAGGCTCTTTTTTATTTCATCAGGAATTTGTAAATTTAGTAGCCATACATTAAAATTACTCTTTATGAGTCAGGTACAACTACGAATTAACGGACGAGGTAATGCCTGGCCGATTTTCCTTGGACAGGATCATCCCTTTTATAACCGGGAAAAACATGAGGATTTAGCCAATGCTTCCTGTTCAATTCTGAAAAGAAATCGTAAAGATAAAAATGAAATTGAATGGGAACTATTAATCGATGCCGGTCATGGTACCGTACAATATTTTTTGCAAAATCATAATCGCATTCCTGAAGCTATTTTTATAACCCATCCACACATTGATCATTTTTTAGGAATCGATTGGATTATCCAAAGTTATTCTAAAATTTATCAGAAACCTTATCCTGTTTATGCTACCATTTTGACCTGGAAAAAAATTTTAGTTGCTTTCCCTCAGCTGGAACCGTTGGTTGATTTTAACGAACTAAAACCCTGTAAATCAAAAATTGTTGACCAGGTCCCCGGTGTTCAGATAACTGCTTACCCGGTTTACCATGGTCAGAGTGCCGAAGGAGCAGCGATGTTTTTATTCGAAGTTGAAGGAAAAAAAATCCTTTTTACAGGAGATCTTTTATGTCCTTTATTAAAAGAAGAGGACTTAAATAAATTGAATAGTGTTGATCTATTAGTAACCGATGCAAATAATCGATTTCCTTATCCGGAATGTAACCATTGGAGCATCATATCTGAAACGGATGGAGAGAAACCAAATTATTTAATGAAATTTATTCACAATCATTCGATGGGCTTACTTTTAACACCTCACTTAAAAGCCTATGCTCCTATATCTTATGCTAACTGTTTTAATTTCTTTCTGGAGAATGATTTTACGCTACATCAATTTATTTTTGATAGTTTGAGTTTTGTGAAGTATACAGAGCCTAAGCAGGTAGTTTTTCTGCATTATAGCGGGATTGAAGATGAGAAATATTATCAGGAATCAATTCTAAATCCTTCAGAATTACAATCGTGGATAAAAAATATAATTCGGAATCATTCTATTGATACAGCCGTTACGGTTCCTGAAGTTGGTCAATGTATTGATATATAGATGATTGACAATCGAGTATCCAGCACCATAATTTACAAACATGACTTTTATCATGTTTTTGTATAATAAATGTCATATTCTCGAGCTTATAGGAATTCTATATTTATTAAAGTATAATTATTAAATAAAACTATTTTTTGTGTTATTTAATTAACAATGTTATAAAAATAACAATAACTAAATTAAACGAGAACGATATGCCAGAAATTAAAGAACTAGTTAAGCAATTAGCTGACAAGCATGGAAGAACAAGAGAAAGTTTACTTCCAATTTTGCAAGGTCTGGTATCTGAGGAAAGATATGTCTCAGATTTTGCCATGACAGAAGTTGCACGCGAGCTTGATATGTCTGCTGCACTTGTTTATGGAACAGCAACATTCTATTCATTCCTAGATACTCAACCTCGCGGAGAGTATGTAATACGCTTATGTCGAACCATTACATGCGACATGAAAGGAAAAAAACAAATCTTAAAGACTTTAGAAGACTTGTTAAAAATTGAAGTTGGTGAAACCACTAAAGATAACAAGTTTACTCTTTTAGAAACAAATTGTCTTGGTTGGTGCCATAAAGGACCTGCTATGCTTATTAACGATGAAATATACACCGAAATTACTCCTGAAAAGGTTAATGAGATAATCGGTGAATATATGAAAAAGTAGTTTTTAATCAATTAAAGGAGAAAAAAAATTATGCCAGATAAAAAACTAAAAAGAGTAGACCTTATTTTCAGCGAAGATTGCAGTTGTAAAGATGTACTTGCTGACGGGTTAAAAAAATCGAATGATGAATTATTAAACGAAATACTTGATTCAGGACTTCGTGGCCGGGGTGGTGCAGGTTTTCCAACCGGATTAAAATGGAAATTTACCGCTCAGGAAGAGAGTGATGAAAAATATGTTGTTTGTAATGCCGATGAAGGTGAACCGGGAACGTTTAAAGATCGTGAGATTTTATCGCGTGTACCCCTCAAGGTTTTTGGCGGAATGGCCATGTGTGCTAAAGTTATTGGTGCAAAACATGGTTATTTATATTTAAGAGGCGAATATCAGTTTCTTAGAAATGATTTACAAAAAGCACTGGATGAATTTCATAGTTACCTGAAAGAAATGAATTTTGATTTTCAGATTCATATCTTAATGGGCTCAGGAGCTTATATTTGTGGTGAAGAGAGTGCTTTGTTTGAATCGATGGAGGGTAAAAGAGGAGAGCCCCGAAATAAACCTCCTTATCCAACGGTTGCCGGATTCAGAAATAAACCAACGGTAATTAACAATGTGGAAACATTGGTTTACTCATTTATGATTACACGTATTGGTGCAAAAACATTCCATGATCTGGGAACTGCCGACTCAAGAGGTTCGAAAGTTTTCTCTGTATCAGGAGATACTCCTATACCCGGAATTTATGAATTAGAGCTGGGAATGCCATTAGAAGATTTCGTCGAAGAATTCGGTGATGGCGATACCAAAGCAGTTCAGGTTGGTGGTGCTGCAGGATTCTGTGTGCCACGTAAAAAGTTTAAAGATACAATTATCGGTTTCGAAGGTGTTCCAACAGGAGGTTCGATGATGATCTTTAATAGCTCCAGATCAATGTATAATGTATTAAAGAATTATGTAGAATTCTTCGAAGAAGAGTCCTGCGGTCAATGTACTCCTTGCCGTGTGGGTTGTCAGCAACTTAAACATGGAATCGAAGCTGTAAAACGAGGAGAAAGATCCGCTGCATATCTTGATACCTTACAAAAATTAGCTGAAACCATGAAAGTTACTGCTAAATGTGGACTGGGACAGTCTGTTGCTAATTCATTCTCTTCAATCGTTGATAACTTTAAAGAAGAGATGATTTACTAATCAATCGTAATGTAAAAATTAAATGAAAGAGAAAAACATGGCTAATACAGTAAATTTAAAAATAGACGGAATCGATGTTAGTGTTGAGGAAGGGAAAACCGTACTTGATGCTGCAAATAAATTAAATATACATATTCCTACGCTTTGTCATCACGAAGATTTATGTGTAGCCGGAAATTGTCGCGTATGTGTTGTGGAACAAGAAGGTGCTAAAAATCTTGTTGCTTCATGTGCTACACCGGCTGCCGATGGAATGGTGATAAATACAAATACGCATAAAGTTCGTAATGCCCGGAAACATATTATTGAATTATTGCTTTCTGAACATAATGCTGATTGTACCAAATGTTATAAAAATACCAAATGTGAGTTACAAGATCTTGCCAGTGAAATGGTTATTACCGAACCCATGTTTTTAGACCTGGTACCCGGTAAAAACTATACCATCGATCAGTTATCACCTTCTATCATTAAGGATGATAGCAAATGTATTCGATGTCAGCGTTGTGTAAGAACCTGTGCTGAATTGCAACATGTAAGTGCATTGGGTGTTGCTTATAAAGGTGACCAGATGAAGATCTCTACTTTCTTCGAAAACCCAATGTTAGAAGTAGTTTGTACGAATTGCGGACAATGTGTAAATCGCTGTCCTACAGGCGCTTTAATTGAAAAGAATTATTTGGATGAGGTATGGGAAGCTATCTACGACGAAGATAAACATGTTGTAGTACAAACAGCTCCTGCTACACGTATTGCCTTGGGCGAAGACCTGGGTATGGAGCCTGGAAGTATTGTAACGGGTAAAATGGCTTCTGCATTACGTCGATTAGGTTTCGACTCAGTGCTGGATACTGATTTCACAGCTGACCTAACCATTATGGAGGAAGGTACTGAGCTGTTAACCCGATTGAAAAAAGCATTAGTAGACAAAGATTCATCTGTTAAGCTACCGATGACTACATCTTGTTCACCTGGTTGGGTTAAATTTATTGAACATATGTATCCGGAGTATCTGGAGAATGTTTCTACCTGTAAATCACCACAACAAATGTTTGGTGCTCTTGCAAAAACATATTATGCGCAGAAAAAAGAAATAGATCCTTCTAAAGTTGTAAGTGTATCTATTATGCCGTGTACGGCTAAGAAATTTGAGGCAAACAGGCCTGAAATGCGTGATAGCGGATATCAGGATGTGGATTTAGGACTTACTACCCGCGAATTAGCAGTTATGATTAAGCAGGCAGGTATTGATTTCCAAAAGCTACCGGACGAAAAATTTGACAGTCTGATGGGTGAATCAACTGGTGCCGGCGTTATCTTTGGAGCTACCGGAGGTGTAATGGAAGCAGCACTGCGTACTGCTTACGAAATTGTAACCGGACGCGAAGTGCCATTTGATAACCTCAACATTACCCCTGTCCGTGGTATGGAAGGTGTTCGCGAAGCAGCCATTAAAATTGAAAATACAAAACCTGAATGGAATTTCTTGGAAGGTGTAGAATTAAAAACAGTGGTTGCTCATGGTTTAACCAATGCACATCAAGTGATGGAAAAAGTGAAAAGCGGAAAAGCCGATTGGCACTTTATTGAGATTATGGCTTGTCCGGGAGGATGTCTTGGTGGTGGTGGCCAACCTATACCAACAACTCCCGAAATACGTCAAAAGCGTGCCGAAGCCATTTATCGCGAAGATGAAGGAATGCCTATCAGAAAATCGCACGACAACCCTGAAGTACAACAAATCTATAAAGACTTTCTTGGTGAGCCTCTTGGCCATAAGTCGCATGAGTTATTACATACTCATTATCAGCCAAGGAAGAGATATTAATAAAAATTGTTTACATTTATTAAAGGATAGCGTTTTGCTATCCTTTTTTTTTATCGTATTTTCACAATGAAGACCTTAAACTCTTAATTTATGAAGCATAAAAAAAGTTTTTTTTTGTTTTCTCCCTGGTTTATGGGGCTTTTATTTATTGTATTTGCCATGGCTATGGCTTTTGCTACATTTTTTGAAAATGATTTTGGAGCTCAGGCTGCCCGTAAATTGGTTTATGACACCAGGTGGTTTGAACTTGTTTTTTTGTTAATGATTATAAATTTTATTGGACAGATATTTCATTATAAGCTTTACCACAAAAAGAAACTTACCGTTTTATTCCTTCACCTTTCGTTGGTTTTGATAATTATTGGTGCAGGAATTACCCGTTATTTTGGTTTTGAAGGTACCATGTATATCCGTGAAGGTAAATCACAAAACAAATGTTTGTCTACCGATCAATACCTTCACTTTAGTATTAAAGATCAGAATGAGAATGTTCTTGATTCAGATTTACAAAAACTTGCAGTAACTACTGTGTCATGGGATAACTATCACGAAAAACTGACTGCCAATGATAGTGAATACGAATTAAAATTGACTGATTACAAGATTTCACCCAACGGGATGGGAGTTTTACATTTTGTTTTAAACGATGGTTATCAAAATTTTGATTTGATGCTATGGATTGGTGAAAATGCCAAAAATAGCATTCAACATCAGAATAATAATCATATTGTTGAAGTAAATTATCAACCAAAAACCATTGTATTACCTTTTTCAATTAAGCTAAAAGAGTTTATCCTTGAGCGGTATCCCGGATCAAGCAGTCCTTCGTCATATAAAAGTAATGTGGTTTTAATCGATAAGGATAATAACACACGTTTCCCTTATTCTATCTATATGAATCACATTTTAAAATACCAGGGATGGCGTTTTTATCAGTCATCATATGATAACGATGAAAAAGGGACTGTCTTATCCGTAAATAAAGACCGGGCAGGGATGATGGTTACTTATACCGGATATTTTTCGCTGTTTTTGTTTATTATTCTTTCTATGTTTAATAAAAACTCCTTATTCAGAACGGTCAATCCAAAATTTTTTCGTTCAGGAATTACAAAAACGCTGCTTCTGGGGTTTGTTTTTAGTCTTTTGGCTCATACATCATTTTCGCAGGAGAATAAATTAATAGTAAATAAACCTATAGCCAATGAATTTGGTAAAATTTTGGTACAAGATCAAAAGGGGAGGACAAAACCTTTATATACATTAAGTCATGATATTTTAAGGAAATTAACACGTAAGACAGAAATCGGAAACTATTCACCAATGCAGGTTTTTTTAGGCTTGAATTTTGATTTTGAGCATTGGCAACATTACCCATTGATACAAAACACTAATACAGGAGTTAAGCAGGTTACGGGTATATTTTCCGATTACCTTGCCTTTGCAGATGTGGTTGATATCAATAAAAATTCATATAAGCTAAGACCTTATGTAGATAAAGCCTATTCTAAACCGGCTAATGCGAGAAATAAATTCGATAAAGAAATTATAAAGATAGATGAACGGTTAAATATCTGTTTTATGATTTATACCGGAGAATTTTTAAAGATTTTTCCGGTAAACGATTCTTTAAAACGTTGGTACAATCCAACAGATGCTCATTTAGTAGTTTCAGATAAAGAAGATTCAGCATTTGTGCGAAATATAATTCAGTATATCAGAGCTGAAGTAGAAGCTCAAAATATGGAAAAGGTAAAAGAAATGATTGGCGATATACAAAAATATCAGCAACAAAAAGCACAATATGAATTGCCTGCAGAATTTCAAGTAAAAGCCGAAATTTTTTATCATAAAGCAAAAATCTACGAAAAACTATTTCCCTTTTATCTATCTGTGGGTGTGGTATTATTAATTTTTCTGATTTATCTGGTGATTACACGTAAGAAATACCCAAAATATTTAGGCAAAATATTTAAATTGTTACTTTTAGCTGGATTTTTATTACATACCCTGGGATTAGCCATTAGATGGTATGTGTCAGGCCATGCCCCAATGAGCAATGGCTACGAAACCATGATATTTATTTCGTGGGTAACCCTATTGGCAGGTTTTATCTTTTCACGCCGGTCTTTATTTGTGTTGGCTGCAACGGCAGTTTTAGGCGGGTTTACCTTACTGGTTGCTCATTTAAGCTTTATGGACCCTGAAATAACTAATTTGGTTCCTGTTCTTCAATCCTACTGGCTAACATTGCATGTTTCGGTGATAACCAGCAGCTATGGATTTTTGGGTTTGGGAGCCATTATCGGGATCATTGTGCTTATTCTTTATGTGTTGCTTTCTCAAAAAAATAAAAAGGAAATTCTGGCTACCATCGATGATCTTACCGTAATTAATTATAAATCATTAACCATAGGCCTGTATTTACTTACTATCGGAACATTTTTAGGTGCTATATGGGCGAATGAATCCTGGGGCCGCTACTGGGGATGGGACCCGAAAGAAACATGGTCGCTCATAACAATTATTGTTTACAGCTTTATTATCCATTCTAAAAATATAGTCGGACTTAGAGGATTTTTTGCTTTCAATGCCATGGCTCTTTTTGGCTTTTCATCTGTTTTAATGACCTATTTTGGCGTTAATTATTACCTGTCAGGGCTACATTCCTACGTGGGGGGGGATTCTGTTCCGGTACCCGGTTTTGTTTATATTTTTGTTTTTATGGTAATTATATTAACTGCTGTTGCTTTTTATAGACAGCGGAAGTATGGTTTATAATGATTCTTGTAATGTTAAATTTTTTTTCACTGTTGTTCGATAAAAATATTGCATCCATTCTGAAACTTTGATTTTATTTCCCATTTACCAATTTTCTATTTCAGGTGCTTTGCCCCGGACCCCACATACTTTTTGGTCTTGAAACAAGAAAGTATGCAAAGAAATTCAAGGCTGCGCCCGCCTCACTCGAAAAACTACGCGATGTGAGCTAAAAAATCTAAACTTGCACTGCCCTTTGGTCAGTGGTTGCCTTCGGCGAGCTCGCACAAAACGCTCGGTTCGAACAGCAGATCTTTTTTAACGCTCACTGTACTGGTTTTTTGGCTCGCCGGACAATGCAAATCTGAAAACGAATCGTCAATCATTTTTTTTAACCGGACAATAATGTTTTTTAATTAAAATGATTTAAAATTAGCAAATTATTGTTCTGTTAAATACCAATAATTAAGTGCTGCTGTAAAACATATCGTAAAAAATCCTTAAAAATATGTTGTATAAAATACGTTGTAAAACATATTACGCATAACAGCATATTATAGCTCTGAATATTAGTGATTTATAATCATCTTACCTAGCTCATCGATACTGTCTTGTTGTTAATTAATTCACAGTGTGAAAAAAATAACAAATAAATTTTTATATTTGCAGTGAAATTAAATATGATGTTATTAATGTTTGTTTAACACCATTTAAATCACTAATTTAAATGAGAATAAAAGAGGTAGTAGATATTGTTAAAGGAAAGGTTGTTTGCGGTAAAGATTGGATAGATGCCGAAGTACAAAAAGGTTTTGCATCTGATTTAATGAGTGATGTACTAACACTCGATACCGATAATATCCTGCTTATAACCGGTTTAGCAAATTTGCAGGCTATTCGGACCGCAGAAATGTCAGATATTGCCTGTATTATATTTGCAAGAAATAAGAAAGTTTCTAAAGAGATGATTGAACTTGCAGAAGAAAATCAAATGGTGTTAATTGAATGTGCATGTTCTGTTTTTAAAACTGCCGGTGAGTTATATAAAGCCGGTATAAAGCCTGTATTTTAATGATTATGCATTTTGAATATGACATAGAAGGGGGTGATTTTTCAAAGGCAGGAAATGTTTCCAGTCTGTTGAAAAAAACATTAAAGCAGCTGGTAGGCAATCATAAGATTGTTAAACGAATTGTAGTTTCTATGTACGAAGCCGAAGTAAATGTAGTTGCCCATGCCTATTCAGGAAAAGTTATTATTGATATTGATACCGATAAAATAAGTATTCAGGTAAAAGATAAAGGCCCCGGAATAGAAGATATTGAACAGGCTATGCAGGATGGTTATTCAACAGCATCCGAACAAGTAAGGGAAATGGGATTTGGTGCCGGAATGGGGCTTTCTAATATTAAAAATAATTCGGATGAATTTGAATTA
>DATFIZ010000036.1:0-83926 GCA_035269575.1 Bacteroidales bacterium
AAAAAGAGAGAAAAAAACAAAATAGCCACTACAACATATAAAGCTTTAACACCCAGGTTAGCTCCCTTTTTTAAAATAAGAATTGACAGTAACCCCATGGCCGGCAAACTAATTACCTGCCGGGGAAGATGTAAGTTATGAGCCTCTCTGGCCCAATTAAAAACAAACTCGAAAGCTTCGGTAAATGCAATGACATAAAATGCTACACTTATTGCTTGTGACATAAACAAAGCAATTCCAATGGTTCCTCCAATATTTAACCCAAACGAGCGTGAAATAATAAAATATTCGCCTCCCCCTTCGACTCTTTGGTTAGTAGCAATTTCAGAAATAGCAAATGCCGTGGGAATAGTAACAAAGTGGCCAACAACAAGAATTATCAGCACACCTAATGAGCCCAGTGTTCCAACAGCAAAACCAAAACGCAAAAATAAAATAGCTCCCAAAATGGTAGAAATAGCCGTAAAGAAAACCGGAGCTGTGCCAAATCCGCTGGATCTTCCTTGTTTCATAAACTAAATTATAAGTGAGTTTGAAGTCTAAATTTAGTAATAAAAACTTTCTTTTGTATATTTTAATCAAAAAATACAAAAAAAGTCCGCTATAATTTAGCGGACTTATATTAAATTTAACAGGATGAGTTTTTAACCCAAATATTTCTTAAGAAGCTTATTTTTGGATGAATGTCTTAATCTGCGAATGGCTTTTTCTTTTATTTGACGTACCCTTTCGCGAGTAAGCCCCAGCTCAACACCAATTTCTTCCAGCGACAACTCTTTCCCTCCAATACCATAGTAATACTTAAGCACTAAACGTTCCTTTTCGGGTAAAATGCTTAATGTTCTTTCAACCTCTTTAGCCAATGACTCTTCGAGTAATGTATTATCTGCATTGGGCGAATCGGCATTCTCCATAACATCCAGCAAACTTCCTTCTTCCCCCTCTGCAAAGGGAGCATCAACGGATAAAGGTTTACCAGAAAGTTGTAAAGTATCTTCTACTTTATCTTTAGGTAAATCAACAAATTTGGCTAACTCCTCAGCCGTTGGTGTTCTGTCAAACTGCTGTTCCAGGGTAGAATAGGCTTTATGTATTTTGTTTAAAGAGCCCACTTTATTTAGCGGCAATCGAACAACTCTTGATTGTTCGGCAATAGCCTGCAAAATGGATTGTCGTATCCACCAAACAGCATAAGAGATAAATTTAAATCCCTTGGTTTCATCAAAACGTTCTGCTGCTTTTATTAACCCCAGATTTCCTTCATTAATTAAATCCGGCAGGCTTAAACCCTGAAACTGATATTGTTTGGCAACAGAAATAACAAACCTCAGGTTTGCCTTAGTTAAACGTTCGAGAGCAGCTCTGTCGCCTTTTTTAATTCTTTGTGCCAGTTCTACTTCCTCTTCGGCAGTAATCATCTCCTCTTTTCCTACATCTTGTAAATATTTTTCAAGAGAAGAACTATCACGATTGGTGATAGATTTTGTAATTTTTAATTGTCTCATCTCAGCCTCTCCTTTTCAAACTTTAGTAATTCGGCAAAAAATATGGGATTGTTTGCAACGAAAAAAACTTCAAATTAATATTGTATGGTAAAACCTACCCGTATTAACCCCAAAATTATATTTAGATAAAAAAAGTGCAAAGAAGCAACTTTTTTTATTATTATAAAAATCTTTTAAGATAAATATGTTGATATTTAACGTTAATTATTGGTAAAATGTTTTAAAAATTCCTGATATTTTTCTTTATTCAGCTGAAACGTAGGAGGATTACCTGTTTTATTGATCAACCCCATGCTTCTAAGTTCGAGAATATGCTCAGGGCCGGTAACATTGGATAACCTCATTTTCTGAATAATATGCCCTAACGAGCAGGTATCTTCTTCCTGAAGAATTTTTAGAATGCCCATTTTGACAGAGTCATTATAAATTTCTTTAAACTTGTTTGTGTTTTGAACAATATCTTTATCGTCAACCATTATTGATTATTTATTAGTTTATATATCAATTTTTATACTTTACCAACTATCAGTTTTTAAATTACTCTCTTTTGAATATACTTAGAACCCAGTACACTTAAAGCTCCCATATATTTTAATTTAAACGGTATTAAATCACCCACTTTGTATTTTGGTTTTTCAGAACCAAAGTCCGCAACAATCATATCCGAGCTGGCTCCGGTAATTTCCACACTGTCATCCACAGGGATCATATTCTCCGGGTCAATATCCAGCAGCCCAATATCAAGAATCGCCCGGTATGAAGTTTTTCCATAATCTTCCTCATCAAAGGATTTAACTTCTCCAGCAACATTTGTACCAATCTCTCCGGTAGGAACTACCGGTTTTTCAGTTAACTCTATGATCTCGGCATTTAATTTTAAGATATCGTGCTTCATTTCCGGGATATCTTCTTCAGTAAAGAGATTATTACCCATAAACAAGGTTTCCCCAATTCTGAAATGGGTAATTCCCTCAGGAATTATATTTTTAAATACCAACTCCAGGGTAACAGACGATCCCCCTGAAACATACGGGATATTTCGCTTAAATTTAGCTTCAACCAATTGTTCGTATAAGCATAACTGAATTAATTTATCCTGACTGGGCATTACGCCATTCAAACAATTTAAATTGGTACCAATACCTACCACTTCAATATTGGGTAATTTAAAAATACGCCCATAAAAATCAATAAATTCTTCGCCCAAAACACCTTCTCGCAAATCACCCATCTCGATCATAATCATCACCTTATGTTTTTTCTTTTGGCGTTTAGCTTCGTCAGAAAGGAGCTTTATGGTGCTAAATTCGGTATTTAAGCTTATATCGGCATATTTTATAACATTTCTGATTCCTCTTTTTGATGGTGGCCTGATATAAACCGTTTCAATTTCCGGTTCCAGTCTTTTTACCACTTTTAAGTTATCAATTCGCGCATCTAAAATTTGCTCTACCCCCAGGTTTATTAACTCTTTTAAATACTCTTCATTACCGCAAAGCAATTTTGAAACAATACCAAATTTAATATTATGTTTATCTAAAATCGATTTTAAATAATTATAATTAAATTTTAGTTTTTCCCTGTCAAGTTCTAAGAATGCCATTTTTATATTTTTTAGTATAAACTCTTTTTTTACTAATTTATTACTTCCCGAGGAATTGACATAGGTAATCTTGCCAATAACTCATAATTTAACTGATTGTTAAAATCGGCAAAAGAGGCTAAAGTAATTTCTATGCCATTATCCTCCCCAATTAATATTACTTCATCTCCACGTTTAACTCCCGGAATATGGGTTACATCAGCAATAAGCATATTCATATTTACAACTCCGATAACCGGTGCACGTTGCCCGTCAATAATAACACGACCCTGATTACTTAATGAACGGCTGTATCCATGTGAATAGCCCACAGGAACAATAGCAATTACTTTTTCTTCCTGAGCAAGGTATGCTGTTCCGTAGCTAACAAACTCGCCGGTTTTTACCTTTTTTATAGACATTATCTGGCTTTTCCAGCTTAATATCCGTGTTAAAGGATCTGCTTTATCCATTCTTTTATGGATATACTGAATAAAGGTTTCGCGGGTGGGCCAAAATCCATATTGTAAAATACCAATACGCACCATATCCATTCGTGTACGCGGATAAGCAATTGCAGCTGCCGAACAGGCTGTATGACGAATTTCGGGTACTATCTCGCGATTACACAACCACTTATAAACCTGATTATATTTACGAATTTGTTTTTGTATGCGCACATGATTAGCAATACTTTCGGCACCGGCATAATGAGTGCAAAGTCCTTTAACATAAAATAAATCTCTGTTTTCTTTGATAAACTTTACCACTTTTACCAACTGCCTTTGGGTAAATCCGGTTCTGTTCAATCCGGTTTCCACTTCAATGTGAATCTTAGCTACTTTATTCAACTTTTTAGCCTTTTCAGCGGCTTTTTCAAGTTTAATAATTTCAAAAACAAAGAATTCCAAATCATTATCGATAGCCCACTCAATTTCTTCATCTGACATCCAACCCATAATCATCACATCCGTTTCGGGCTTTTTTACCTGGCATGCAGTCTGAGCCTCTTCTGCACTAAAAACAGAAAAATGACGTATACCGGCCATTTCAGCTATCGGTACAACTTGTTCGATTCCATGTCCATAAGCATTTGATTTTATTACCGATGATATTTTAACCTCATCACCAAGATAATGTTGTAAAAAATTTAAATTATGAATAAAAGCTGTTCGATCAATCTCTATAACTGAAGTTCCTGCCATAACTATTTCTGCTCATTTTTTAAAATTTGTTGAAAAATTCCGTAAAACATTTTTACTCCGTTCTCTATAATATCATCCGGAAAATCGTAATCAGGGTTGTGCAATTGCGGCTGATTGATTCCTGAGCCAAGTCCAAAAAGCACACCGGGGAATTGCAAAGTGAAATGGGCAAAATCTTCAGACCAACGAAAAGGTTTTTGCAGGTATTCTGTTGGAATTTGATAATCTTTGCCCACTTGCTCTATTTGTTCAACAAGTTGATGATTATTAACCGCTGCCGGAAATTCTTCAACATAAGAAATGTCCTGTTTCAAGTTATTTTTTTGAGCATTATCAAAAGCTACTTTTTCTGCTTGTTGAGTCAAAATCTCCATATCAGCATTAGTATACGATCTAAGGGTAGCCATTACTTCGGCATACCCCGGTGTTGTGCCAAAAGCAACTTCTCCAAGCCGGGCATGAATTACGGTTACCAGGGTAAAATCATTAAATACATTTTCCTTTTGTGGCAAAAAGGTTAGTTCTTTAATAATGTCGGCCATTGCAACTGCCGGGCTGTTCCCATTCTCTGGCTCTCCTGCATGAGATGTTTTCCCGGTTAGTTTAATAATCATTCCTTTGGAGGCGGAGGCAAAATTTTTCTCTCCCAGAACAACCGATCCTTTTTCGTATCCAGGCAAATTATGTAAGGCAAAAACATAATCTATATTTAACGCTTTAAACCGCTCATCATTGACTACCCGATAGGCTCCCTGCCCATTTTCTTCAGCAGGTTGAAACATTAAAATTACTTCTCCGGCTTCAGGTCTGTTTTTTGAAAATGCATCACCCAACCCAACAAGAATCGCCATATGCCCGTCATGTCCACACTTATGACCTACCCCCTGGGTCTGCGACTGATAAGACGTATCGATTAAGTCATCGATGGGTAAACCATCAAGCTCGCAACGAAAAAGCACTGAAGGTCCTTCTTTCTTTCCTTTAAAAACCACAGCAACCCCATGTCCGCCAATTTCAGTTATTATCTGATCCGGATGATAAGACTCCATAACGTTAATTATCCGAAGAGCTGTTTGCGCTTCGGAATCAGACAACTCCGGATACTGATGTAATTCATGCCGAAGAGATATTATTTTTTCTTTATCAAATAGTTTTTTCATAAATTAATCATCATGAACAATTGTTATTCAAAATAACCACACCTTAAAACAAACAAAAGTAAAGGGCAATCACCAATAAAAAAGAAAAACAACCGTTTCAGCACAACAAAATTAATATTTTTTACGAAAAAAACAAAATGCCAAAAAGTTTACAACGCGCGTAATTATTGGTATTAAAGAAAAAAGTCATACAAAAACACTCAAAGAATATGTTCTGCTGAAACAATTATTCGTTCTCATGATAAATATTTTCATCAACAGTAATCAAAGGTGATGCGTCAATACTATCAATATCGAGGTATTTGATAATCAAATCCAACGCCTCGTTTATTTCCTTTTGCCGTTGTCCTGAAATATTTTCCAGCTGTTTAGAAAGCCTTTCATGTAATAATGAAGGGGTTTTCTCCAACAATTCTGATCCTTTCGAAGTTAATATTATATACGTAGTTCTTTTATCTACTTTTTTAGGCAACCGGGCAATACATCCTTTTTTTTCCAAGCGGTTTATAATGCCGGTTACCGTACTCGAATTTAAATTCAGATAATCCCTGATATTTTTCTGTGTTGACTGAAATCCTTCAGACTTATGCAAAAATTCAAGGCAAAGCAATTGCGGAATGCTTAAACCATGTTCCCTTTGTATTTTTTTCGATTCAATATTAATTGAACGTACAATCTTCCTGATTTTTATTAAAATATCTGTTGAATTCATTCAAATAATAATAGTTTCTACAGAACACAAATATATTTTATTTAAACCATAACAAAAAGCAAGTCCAAATTTTTCTTTTCTCGCGAACAAAAATCAATAATAAAATATAACTTCGCATCCTGTTATGAAAAAAAATTTTGCAACCGCTTACATTGCTGTTAGTTTGGCAATGATATTTTGGAGTTTTACCTTTATCTGGTATAAAATAGTATATCAGTTTTATAATCCTATTACCACTGTATTCTTCCGTCTTATTATATCTTCCATTTTCCTTTTTGCATTAATGTATCCCCTCAAAAAAATTGAAAAAATTCGAAAAGGAGATTTAAAATATTTTTTACTGGTTTCGGTATTTAATCCATTTCTCTATTTTATTGGAGAAAGCTATGGCGTTAAATTGGTATCATCAACGCTGGCTGCTGTTATTATTGCTACTATTCCTTTATTTACTTCATTTACCTCATCGTTTTTCTTGAATGAAAAGATTACCCGAATGAATCTTATGGGTATTATATTCTCCATAATAGGGGTAAGCTTTATTATTTTTGAGAAAAACGAAGGGATAACCGTATCACCACTAGGTATTGCCATGTTGATGCTTGCTGTTGTTGCAGCCATTGGCTATTCAATCGTTTTAAAAAATTTATCAAACAAATACAACTCAATCACTATTGTCTCTTATCATAACCTTATCGGTATATTTTTATTTGCCCCACTATTTTTTATTTTTGATTTTAACGATTTTAAACAAACAGGATTATCCCAGGAAGCTTGGATTCCGTTACTTGAACTTGCATTTTTCGGATCATCTTTTGCTTTTATCTTTTTTACTTTTGCCATTAAAAGAATAGGTGTTGGGAAAGCCAATGCTTTCACTAATCTTATACCTGTATTAACAGCTATCATAGCTTTTATTGTTCTCGGAGAAATAATAAACCTTACCAAAATTTTTGGAATTTCATTAGTTATTGGGGGATTATTCCTGTCGCAAATCAAAACCAACGGATTAAGAGATAAAATAAGAAATTATATCAGACCCAGTGAATAATGAGCTTTTCAAATCAGATCCCCATAATGGAAATCAAAAACAGAGCACAGGATTTATGGCAAGAAAATAAAATCTTCTTTGCCCGGCTCAAAAAGAAAAAACCAAAAAAACTGGATAAAACTGTTCATGAGCTCCACGATGAAGTTTTTCAGGAGATAGACTGTCTGGATTGTGCCAATTGTTGTAAATCGATTAGCCCAACCCTTTACGACAAAGATATTGAAAGACTGTCCAAAAATTTAAAAATTAAACCTTCACAATTTCTGGAGGAATATCTTTATCTTGATGATGAAGGGGATTATGTATTTAAACAAACGCCATGTCCTTTTTTGCTTCCCGATAATTATTGTCAGGTTTACGAAAGCCGCCCCAAAGCTTGCAGGGAATATCCACACACCGACCGATCCCGGTTTTATCAATTATTAAACCTTACCTTAAAAAATTCGTTGATATGTCCTGCTGTTTTTGAATTGATAGAAAGATTAAAACAAAGAAAAGAACAGTTTTAAGAAACAATAACATTTAAACCTTCAGGGATTACTTTAATATTTAATATTTCACCCATTTCCAGTGGTTCTCCATCATAATGAATAACCCCCGGGATTTGACGCTTCACCACAATGTTTTTACAACGAAAGGTTTCGACATAACGGCTTCTATCAATATTTTTTGCAAAGAGACGAATTCCAAGATGAGGGGCTGAAACTATAGGGAAAGCCTTCATTATTTCAACATCTAACTCCCCATCGCTAATTTGTGCTTTAGGAGCAATATGCGCATTATTCCCATATTGTGATGCATTGGCAAAAGTAATCAGAAAAGCATCACGCATATAGGTAGTACCGTTCATAGATATTTCATAGCGCTCTGGCAGATATCGTCTAAATTCTGAAAGGGTTGCTTTTAAATAACTGGTAAATCCACGACGTTGAGTTTTCGAAAAAACATGCCCGATATGAGCATCAAAACCCACTCCTGTGGTACAAAAAAATTTCTGATCATTAATGGTCCCAAAATCCATTTTTATTTGATGCCCTTTTTTAATAATCACTAGAGCTTTTCTAACATTCATCGGAATTTTAAGATGACGAGCTAATCCATTCCCCGAACCGGTAGGGATAATACCTAATACCCCATCCGTTTCTGTAATTGCCGAAGCAACCTCGTTTACGGTTCCATCTCCTCCAACAGCGACTACTTTTTTATATCCCTGGTTAAAAAATTGCTTTACAATTTGAGGTGCTTCACCCGAAAAAGAGGTATTAATAATTTTTATATCATAAATATCATCCGCAAAGATTTGCTTAATTAGTTCCGGAATATAATCTTTAGATTTCTTCCCGGAAACAGGATTAATAACAAACAATATTTTTTTATTCATCAAACAATCCTCTCATCTATTTTAAAAATTCTGTCAAAAATAGATAGAACATTTTTTATAAAAAACTATTATTCAAAAAAATATAAATATGCTGTTTAATCGCTTCATAGTATTTAAATTTGTTAAATACTAATCTTTGCAACAGAAACGTTTTATAATACTATTATTTTATATCAGTAGCTGGGATTTTATCAATATTTGTATTTTTACCAAATGAAAAAAATTTTAACTGTTTTTATCTTTTTTCTTACTATCCAGGCTTTTGCTCAAATTGGAGGTTCTCATACTTACAGCTTTTTAAATTTAATCAACTCTGCCCGTGTAGCTTCTCTTGGCGGTGATGTTATTGCCATTAATGATAATGACCTAAACCTTACTTATCATAATCCGGCACTATTAACCCCTGAAATGAACCAGGACCTGGTATTAAATTATATCAACTACTTTACAGATATTAATTATGGATATGTTGCCTATGCGACAACTATTAAAGACAAAGGAATTTTTTCGGGTGGAATACAATACATCAATTACGGGAAATTTATTGCTGCCGATGAGAAAGGAATTATTACCGGTGAATTTAAAGCTGCCGAATATGCCTTTAACCTGGGTTATTCACGCTCCATTGATAGCTCTTTTCGTTTAGGAGTGAATGTTAAGCCAATTATTTCAACCCTCGAAAAATACACTTCGTTAGGCATCGCTGCAGATTTTGGAATCCTGTATCAAAATTCAAATCATTTATTTAATGCAGCGCTGGTGGTAAAAAATTTAGGAGCTCAATTGAAAGGATATACCAGCGAAAAAGAAACTCTCCCTTTCAATATTCAGCTGGGAATATCACAAAAGTTAAGGCATGCACCATTACGTTTCACCGTAACTTTTGATCATTTGGAAAAACCTGATTTAACTTATGATGTTCCGCAAAGCGAGTCTTCTGCAGATCCATTTTTTGAAGAATCCAAAGAGTCTAAAATAGATCAAATAGCCGACCAGGTGATGCGGCATGTAATTTTAGGCATTGAGTTCAGTCCGCTGGAAAATCTTTATCTAAGAGCCGGATACAACTATCGCCGCCGTAAAGAGATGCTTATCGAATCCAACACATCAACCATCGGTTTTTCATGGGGATTTGGGGTAAAAATTTCCAAATTACATATTAGCTATGGGCGGGCAACCTACCACTTAGCCGGGGCTACCGATCATTTTTCAATTACCACCAATCTGGACCATTTTGGGCAGGGATGGTAAATTATGGTAACCTGCTGCCAGGCTAAAAAAAGAAAGCACTGTTTATATTTTTTATTAAACCGTAACATTTGGAGATTCTTTTAACCTTAGTGGCTTCCCACTATAATAAAAAATACCAACAGGAAAAGAAAAAGATAAATAAAATATCAAATATATTTTCAACCTTTGCGTTCGAATAAAAATGAAATAACAAAACAAAAAAATAAATTGCTCCCTGTTTAACGTTCTTTATTTAAATGACATCCTCATTTTGCTTTGAGAATCTCAAAATCTCCAATCTCCAAAATTTGTCTAACGACAATTTTGGATTTACCTTTGATGTTTTATTATTTTTACCAAATGACAATCAAGAATAAAATTATCATAGCCATCGACGGATATTCATCCTCAGGAAAAAGCACCTTAGCTAAAGCTATTGCAAAACACCTGGGATATAAATATATTGACAGCGGAGCCATGTATCGTGCAGTTACCTTATTTGCACTCCAAAACAATTTAGTTGACATACAAAATCATCAGGTAAATGAAAAAGAGCTAAACTCTTCACTTGATGAGATAAAAATAAACTTCCGTTATAATCCCCGGAAGAACAGGCAGGAAACGTACCTCAATGAAAAAAATGTAGAAGATGAAATTCGCAAAATGGAAGTCTCCAATGCTGTAAGTATTGTTAGCAAACTAAAATTTGTCAGACAAAAGATGGTGCGTATTCAGCAAACCATGGGAAAAGAAAAAGGGATTGTTATGGATGGACGCGATATTGGAACGGTTGTTTTTCCGGATGCTGAAATTAAAATTTTCATGAATGCCCAAGCAGAAGTAAGAGCCGAGCGAAGATATAAGGAGCTTAAAGAAAATAAGCTGAACGTTAGTTACGACGAAATCCTGGAGAATGTCAAAAAACGCGACCATCTTGATGAAACCAGGAAAGAAAGTCCGCTAAAAAAAGCCGACGATGCAATTGAACTGGATAACAGCAACATGACTGAAAAAGAACAATTGCAATGGGTTTTAAGTTTAATACAGGAAAGAATGAATAAAATGGCTTAAAACTTTTTTATCATGCAAATAGAAATCGATAATAACTCGGGTTTTTGTTTTGGAGTGGTTAATGCTATTCAACTGGCAGAAAAAGAGTTGGATAAAAATGACACCTTATATTGCCTGGGAGATATTGTACACAATAGCGCCGAAGTAGAACGGTTAAAGTTAAAAGGATTGATTACCGTTAACCACGAACAGTTTAAGGACTTAAAAAACTGCAAAGTTTTGCTTCGTGCACATGGAGAACCTCCGGAAACTTATGAAATTGCCAAACAGAATAACATACAACTGATTGATGCTTCGTGCCCTGTAGTTTTAAAACTACAAAACAATATTAAGCTCGGATTTGATAAATTTTTAAGGAAGGGCGGACAAGTCGTTATTTACGGAAAAGAAGGTCATGCTGAAGTCAACGGACTGGTAGGTCAAACCAATGGCAAAGCAATAGTAATTGGTGGGCTCAACGATTTAGATAAAATAAATTTCAGCAAACCGGTCAATCTTTTTTCACAGACCACAAAAAGTATTGAAGGTTTTTATGAGGTACAAAAAGAAATCAAAAACCGAATGAAAGCGAATCAGGGAACCGAAGATATTGATTTTATCATCAACGACACGATATGCAGGCAGGTCTCCCATCGTCAACCCCAGCTACGAAATTTTGTAAAAAAACACGATGTAGTTATTTTTGTAAGTGGCAAAAAAAGCTCCAATGGCCGCATGTTATTTCAAGTATGCCAGACTGAAAATCCAAACACTTACTTTGTGTCCAAACAGTCGGAGCTGGAACAGAAATGGTTTGATAATGCATCATCAGTAGGTGTTTGTGGTGCCACATCAACACCCAGGTGGCTGATGGAAAAGGTTGCTTTGGAAATTAATAAAATAGCAAAATCATAAAAAATAACAATTATGGCTAAAATAAAAACCATTGGTGTTTTAACTTCCGGAGGTGATGCTCCGGGAATGAACGCAGCCATCAGAGCTGTTGCCCGTACAGCGATATACAATAATATTAAAGTAATTGGTATTCGCCATGGATATCAAGGATTAATTCAGGGTCACTTTAAACAGCTGAAATCCCATATGGTAAGTGACATTATACAAAAAGGGGGAACCATATTAAAGACAGCCCGAAGCGAGGAGTTTAAAACGCTTGAAGGACGCAAAGTTGCCTATCAGAATTTAAAAAAAGCAGGAATTGATGCAGCGGTTGTTATCGGTGGTGATGGTACATTTAAGGGAGCCCGCAAATTTACCGAAGAATTTGATATTCCCTTTGTGGGAATCCCTGGAACTATTGATAATGATTTATATGGCACCGATTACACCATCGGATACGATACTGCCCTTAATACTATTGTACAAGCTGTAGACAAAATAAGAGATACAGCAAGCTCACACAACCGCTTGTTTTTTATTGAAGTAATGGGAAGGGATGCAGGATTTTTAGCACTTAGAAGTGGTATAGCATGCGGAGCCGAAGCAATCCTTATCCCCGAAAGTGAAACCGACTCTAAAAACCTTAAGGCATATCTCGAATCTGGGTATAAACGTAAAAAAGCATCCAACATTATTTTAGTTGCCGAAGGCGATGAAAGTGGTGGTGCTTACGCTATGGCAAAAAAAGTAAAAAATGATTTTAAAGATTATGATATCCGGGTGACTGTACTAGGGCATATTCAGCGAGGAGGCTCTCCATCAGCTTTTGACCGGGTTATTGCAAGCCAGTTGGGTGTAGCAGCTGTAGAAGCACTCCTTGATGATCAGCAAAGCATTATGGTGGGAATGATGAACCGGGAAATTGTGCATGTCCCTTTTAATAAAACCATCAAGCACAACAAAGATGTGGATAATAGGTTGCTTGAAATTCTCGATTTCTTAAATATTTAATTTGCTTTTAATATGAGCAGTTCTCCTGTTTTTGCCGATGTAATTCTTCCCCTCCCTTTAAAACAGCTGTTTACCTACAGCATTCCTAAATCACTGGAAAAATCAGCAAAAACAGGAAAAAGGGTAATTGTACAATTTGGAAGCCGCAAAATTTTTGCAGCAATCATCCATACCATTCATCACAAGAAGCCTGCAGATTACGAAACAAAAGATATTTTTTCGGTATTAGATGAACACCCCATTGTAAATGATTCGCAACTAAAATTATGGCAATGGATTGCCGATTATTACATGTGCTCGCTGGGCGAAGTATTTAAAGCCTCTCTGCCGTCCGGATTAAAGCTTGAATCGGAAACAAAAGTTATTTATAATGCAAACCATATCGAAAATGAGATATTTACGAATACAGAATCATTAGTTCTCGATTTTCTAAATAAAATAAACATTGCCAGTGTAAACGATATTGCCCGGGCACTGAATAAAAAAAATGCTCTGCCGGTCATCAAATCACTTATCGATAAAAAAGCGGTCATTCTTGAAGAAAAACTAAAAGAGAGTTACAAACCTAAAACAGAAACCTATATTGGCCTGCACGAATCAATTACAACCGAAAAACAATTAAACGATGCATTTGACTGGTTAAAAAATGCGCCCAAACAGCTTGATGTGCTCATCAGTTTCATCCAGCTATCGGGGGAATTTTCAAAAAAGGACCCTGCTGAAGTCAGCAGGCAGGCTTTAATCAAAAAATCGGGGACAAACCATCAAATCATCAAAACATTAATGAAGAAAAATATTTTAACCGAGTATGAAAAAACAGCCAGTCGTCTCGACCATTCATCAAGCGTTGCCCAAAAGGCAAAACAACTGTCAATAGCCCAGGAGCAGGCACTTCAATCCATTCAAAAACAATTTTCTGAAAAACAAGTGGTTTTGTTACATGGCGTAACCTCGAGCGGAAAAACAGAAATATATATTCAACTGATACAGGAACAGCTTGACCAGGGCAAACAGGTTTTATATTTATTGCCTGAAATTGCTTTAACTGCACAAATCATTAACCGTCTGAAATCGGTATTTGGCAACAGGGTGGGAATCTATCACTCTAAATTTAACGATGGCGAACGGGTTGAAGTTTATCAGAATGTTCTGAAAAACAGTAAAGAAAACCATTATGATATCATCCTGGGGGTTCGTTCATCCCTGTTTTTGCCTTTTTCGAAGCTGGGATTAATTATTATTGACGAAGAGCACGAAAACACCTACAAACAATATGACCCGGCACCACGCTACAATGCCCGTGACAGTGCCATTGTACTGGCTCAAATTCACCATGCCAACGTACTGCTCGGAACAGCAACCCCGTCTGTTGAAAGCTATTTTAATGCAAAAACGGATAAATACGGACTTGTAGAGCTAAATTCAAGATTTCAGGAAATTAAGCTCCCCGAAATAATATTGAGCGATACGCTGAAGGCAAGAAAAAAGAAACAGATGAAGTCGCATTTTAGCCCGGCATTACTGGATAGTATTAAAGCATCGCTCGAAAACAACGAGCAAATCATCCTTTTCCAGAACAGGCGTGGCTTTGCTCCTTTTTTAGAATGCGAAACCTGTGGGTGGATACCTTATTGTACCCACTGCGATGTAACGATGACCTATCACAAGCAGCATAATGAGCTGGTTTGTCACTATTGCGGTTACACCATCAAAAACCCAAAAGTATGTAAAGCCTGTGGCAATCCTTCGTTATCGACCCGTGGCTTTGGCACCGAAAAAATTGAAGACGAGATAAAAATCTTTTTTCCGGATGCCAAAGTTAAGCGTATGGATCTGGACTCCACAAGATCCAAGTATGCTTACGAAAATATCATTGCCGGATTTGAGCAGGGAGAAATTGATATCTTAATTGGCACCCAAATGGTATCGAAAGGATTGGATTTTGATAATGTGTCACTGGTAGGAATTTTGAATGCCGACAATATGCTGAATTATCCCGATTTCAGGGCTTTTGAGCGCAGCTATCAATTAATGGCCCAGGTAAGCGGACGGGCCGGGCGAAAAAACAAACAAGGCAAAGTGATTATCCAGACCAGTCATCCGGAACATCAGATTTTACAATTTGTATTGGATAATAAATACCAGGAAATGTACAAATCACAATTGCTTGAACGTAAAAATTTCAATTACCCACCATTTTGCCGGTTGATTTATATCAGCATAAAACACAAAAAAGCCGATTTAGTAGAAAACTCTGCCAACCATTTAGCCAATAACTTAAAAAAAATTTTCGGTAAAAGAGTGTTAGGCCCCGAATCTCCGGTAATTGGGAGGATACAAAATATGTATATCAAAAAAATATTGATCAAAATCGAACGGCAACGGTCCTTTCAAAAAGCAAAAACACTTTTGGATGAACAAATCATTCAGCTGGTTACAACAGATAGCTACAAAACCATTCAAATATCCATTGATATCGATCCGATTTAAAATTTCCGGTAATCACAACGTTTGTAAAAAATTAAAACGTTCAAAAAATGCTTCTGTACACGGTTACCCGGGCACAAAAAACCTGAAAACAAAATCAACATGGCCACTTAACACAACCGCCACTGCCACAACAATTTATAATTTTGTTGTACAGCAATAAAAAGGCATTAAAAAGTCTCTATTTTCTTCAAAAAACAAATGTTATAAACAGTCAAGCAATTAAAACCATCCTTATTAACAACAAATTGTTAATAAATAATAAGAAAAACAGGGATGAGCTATTAAAAATTGAAGTAATTTTAATTTTGAAATTTTTAAAAGTTGAAACTATTTTAACTTTTTATTAACCTTTAAAACTTAAAATGAATTATGAAAAAAGTATTATTGATTTCAATTGCATTATTTGCTTTTATTCTAACATCTAATGCACAGGTGTCATTTGGCCCAAAAGTTGGTTTAAACCTGGCTAACGTATATGGTGACAATATGGATGATGCAGAAATGAAAATTGGAGCACAAGTTGGTGTAGCTGTTGATTTTGCATTTTCTGATGCTATATCCCTTCAAACAGGACTTTTGTTTTCTCAAAAAGGATTTAAAGAATCCGAAGGAGATTTTACGAGCACCTTTAATATAAATTATCTTGACATACCAGTTCACGCTGTTTATGGGCTAGATTTAGGAGGCAACAAACTTCAATTCTTTGTTGGGCCATATGTTGGTGTTGGTTTAACAGGAAAGGCTAAACTCGAAATGGGCGACATGGAGGAAGAGATTGATTTTCAGTTTGTTAATGACGTTACTGATGCTGATGAAGATAAATATCCAGTAAAAAGATTTGATGTTGGATTAGATTTTGGCGCAGGTTTTATGGTTAGCAATTTTCAAATCCAAGCTCAATATGGTTTAGGTATGGCTAATTTAATGCCAAAATACGATGGAGAAGATCCTGAAGATAAAATGTCGAATGGAGTAATTAATTTATCTGTTACCTATTTCTTCGGAAAATAAACTTTTCATTCAATAAGCAATACAAAAGAGGCTGTCCAACACGTGGGCAGCCTTTTTTTGTCTATCCAATCCTGCAAGCCGTTGACAAAACTTTTAATATCCTGCACTTAATACAGAAAATAAAAAGATAGCTAACTATTATTTTCTGCCTGATGTATCGCAAATCAAACGAACCCAAAAATAAGAATCAAAAAATTCATTGAACGTTTCGGGTCGTTTTTCTTATCTTTGCATTTTAATTTCAAAATTTTACCTGGTGAAAAAAATTGATATTCAATCTGTATTCGATGCATTTAATCAATTCAACATCCTGATTATTGGCGATGTAATGATTGATTCATACTTATGGGGAAAAGTAAACCGCATTTCGCCCGAGGCTCCGGTACCTATAATTATGAGCTCAAAACAAGAAAACCGACTGGGAGGAGCAGCCAACGTAGCCTTAAATGTACAGGCCTTAGGAGCCAAACCCATATTATGTTCGGTTGTTGGTAAAGATACAAAATCAAGGACATTTTTCAGTTTACTAAAAAAACGCAACCTTACCGGTGAAGGAATCGTTGAAGATGCAAGCCGTAAAACAACCGTAAAAACCAGGATAATCGCCGATAATCAGCATTTATTAAGGGTTGATGAGGAAATAGATGAGGTTTTAGCGAAAGATACCGAATCAAGGTTTATCCATCATATTTTAAGTATACTGGCAGACCAAAAAATCCATGCCATAATTTTTGAAGATTATGATAAAGGATGTATTACCCCAAAAGTAATCCATTCGGTAGTTGAGTATGCCAATAAAAATGATATCCCTACCCTGGTTGATCCTAAAAAAAGAAATTTTATGGAATATCATGAAGTTACTCTTTTCAAACCCAATTTTAAAGAACTGGTTGAAGGATCTAAAATTGATATCCCAAAAGGTGATTTTAAAGGCATTTATGAAGCTTCAAAACTGTTGCATCAAAAATTATCAGCCAAATATATTTTTGTTACGCTTTCAGAATTAGGAGTATTTATCAGCAATCAGGATGATTACCAAACGATTCCTGCCGAAATAAGAGATATTGCTGATGTTTCGGGGGCTGGCGACACACTGATTGGCACAGCAAGTCTTTGTTTGGCTGCAGGATTAGAACCCGAAACTATAGCAACAATATCTAACCTTGCCGGAGGGCAGGTATGTGAAAAAGTAGGTGTTGTTCCGGTAAATAAAGAACAACTGGTTAAAGAAACGTTAGCAAAATATGGTGGTTAAATATCCTTCGAAGCTATTTATTATAAATCAGCCCTTTGAATATTTATCATTTCATTTTGTTAATAAAATGTTTATAACTCAAAAAAAAATGTTTACAATTCTTATCGCACGAAAAATAATAAAAGGGATAAAATTGTATTTTTGAATTTCTGATTTTTAAAAATCGGGAGAATTTCAACGGCAAAATCAAAAAAAGGAATATATGGCAAAAGTTATTGCACTAGCAAACCAAAAAGGCGGAGTAGGAAAAACCACATCCGCTATAAACTTGGCAGCCAGCTTAGCTATTTTAGAAAAAAAGGTATTAATTATTGATGCGGATCCGCAAGCCAATGCTACTTCCGGAATAGGTTTCGATATAAGAGCAATAAAAACGAGTATCTACGAATGCCTTATCGAGGATCAGGATCCAAAAAATATCATTCTAAATAGTGAGGTAGAGCGACTGGATATCATCCCATCGCATATCGATCTGGTAGGTGCCGAAATAGAAATGCTTAATCAGCAAAACAGAGAATACAAGCTTAAGCAGGTGGTTGAAAAAGTCAAAGATGATTACGATTATGTTTTAATTGATTGTTCACCCTCATTAGGCCTGATTACCGTTAACGCCCTTACAGCTTCTGACTCGGTTGTTATTCCTGTACAGTGTGAATATTTCGCACTTGAAGGATTGGGTAAGTTACTTAATACGATAAAAATTATTCAAAGTAGATTAAACAAAGAACTTGAGATTGAAGGTTTTCTATTAACCATGTATGATCCAAGGTTAAGATTATCCAACCAGGTGGTTGATGAGGTGAAAAAACATTTTCAGGAAATGGTATTTGAAACCATTATTCAGCGAAACATCAAACTCAGCGAATCTCCCAGTTACGGAAAGCCTGTAGTAATGTACGATGCAGCTTCCAAGGGAGCACTGAATTATCTGAATCTTGCGAAAGAGCTTTTACAAAATAATGACCAAACGAAGATGGCAAATGCCGATAAAATAGTTGATTAAAAAATTTAATATTAAGCATAAAGAAGATGGCAAAACGAAATGCACTTGGAAGAGGATTAGGAGCATTAATTGACGATGCAGGACAAGAACGAACCGTAACGGCTGATGCTGTTAATGAAATTGATATAACCCGGATTGAGACGAATCCTTTTCAGCCCCGCTCGAATTTTGACAATGAAGCGTTAAACGAGCTGGCTGACTCCATCCGCCAGCTTGGAATTATTCAGCCGATTACAGTACGTAAAGTTGATGATACCAAATTTCAACTTATCACAGGAGAAAGACGTTATCGTGCAGCCCAAATTGCAGGATTAAAAAAAATCCCTGCGTATGTTCGTTTTGCTGACGATCAGGCCATGCTGGAATTGGCCCTGGTAGAAAATATACAACGCGAAGACCTTGATGCCATTGAAATTGCCATCAGCTATCAGCGGCTAATGGAAGAATGCAAGCTTACCCAGGAAAGCATGAGCGACCGTGTAGGAAAAAAACGTTCAACCATATCAAACTATTTAAGATTATTAAAGCTTCCTGCAGAAATTCAACTGGGTATCCGGGATAAACAAATTTCTATGGGTCATGCCCGCGCATTAATAAATATTGAAGACTCAAAAACCCAGTTAAAGATTTATTACAAAGTTATTGACGAAGGATTATCGGTTCGTAAAACCGAGGATATTATCCGCGACATTAACCGCCCGAAAAAAGATAACGACAAAGAAAAAATTCGTTTACCCGAGGAATACCAACAATTACAAAAACACCTGAAAGACCATTTTAAATCCGAAGTGGACTTTCGAAGAAACAACAAAGGCAGCGGGAAAATTATTATTCCTTTCAAATCGGATGAAGATCTAGAAAGAATAATGGGAATTATCGATAAAATGAAATAATTTTGCCCCGGTAAACATTTAAAACAAGTATTTTGCTGGGACTAAACATTTACAAACCCATAGCTGTATTTTTTCTAACAGGGATTCTACTATTTACTGTTCATCATTGTTCGGCACAAGGTCAGGAAAATGAACAGAAAAAGGATATTCTACAAAATATTGAAAAAGTACACTCACCCCATAAAGCAACAATGTATTCTGCTGTTGTTCCGGGATTAGGACAGGTTTACAATCAAAAATACTGGAAACTGCCCATCATCTATGGGTTAACAGGAATATTTATCTATGCCTTTGATTTTAATAACAATCAATACAATAAATATAAGAATGCTTATGCCGAATTTGATGCCGGAAAAATAAATGTTTTCGAGGGTTATCGTAATAAAGAAACAATCCTTCGTATCAAAGACTACTATCAACGTAACCGGGATTTGAATGTTATTGTTATGGCTGGTATTTATATGCTTAATATTATTGATGCTACTGTTGATGCTCACTTGTTTGATTATGATATTAGTGATAATTTATCATTGAATGTTCAACCATCGCTTTTGCGTTCGCTTGATAATCAAAGGGCAATGGGACTAACCTGCAGGTTTTACTTTTAATTTTATCAAATTTTTTCTCGATTATAGAATATTTACTCACTTTTGTTCATTCTTTAATAATGAGACACAAAACATTAAAAATCATAATCATATCTATACCAAATAATGTATAATTTTAATAGATTGTAAACTTCCACAAAGGCTTATTTTGGTTAACATTTTATAACAAATTATATTTTAATTTTTCATTTATTGTTCGTTATTTTGAGTTTCTTAAAAATTATCATCGCTCATAAAACAAAAACTATGACTAAAAAAATTATTCTATCTATTATATTATCATTCTCTTTATCCTTTTCAGCTTTCACAAATCATACAACACAGAAAAATGACACGCTAAAAGTACCTGCAAATACTCAGACCAATTTTAGTCAGAACCTTGATAGTCTCCTAAATTTGTGGTACATACAAAATGCAGTAAAAACCAACTATACCCTAAGCGATGAAGATGTCAACCCGGCTATACCTGAATTTCCCGATTCAGTTTACATTCATCGATTACAACAGCTCCCTTCGGTAGTTGATCTTTCTTACAACAAAATCGTCAGAAATTACATCCATGTATATACCAAACAACGACGTGAAAGTGTTGAAGCCATGATTGGCCTTTCAGATTATTATTTTCCGAAAATTGAAGAAATATTCGAAAGCTATGGCCTGCCTACCGAGTTAAAATACCTGGCCATAATTGAATCTGCCCTTAATCCACGTGCAGTATCCCGGGTAGGAGCCACCGGCATGTGGCAGTTTATGTATGCTACCGCCCGAATGTATGATTTAACCATAAACTCCTTTGTAGATGAAAGACGTGATCCCATAAAATCAGCTCATGCTGCCGCGCTGTTTATGAAAGATTTATACAGCATGTTTAACGATTGGACATTAGTAATTGCAGCCTACAATTGCGGACCCGGCAATGTAAACAAAGCAATCAGAAGAACCGGGGGAAGCAGAGATTTCTGGAAGCTCTATTATTATCTGCCACGCGAAACCAGGGGGTATGTCCCTGCATATATTGCAGCCACCTATACCATGAACTATTATCATGAACATAACCTTAATCCAAAATATCCTGAGATTTCATTGGCAACGGATACTATAATTATTAATGATAACCTGCACTTAAAACAGGTATCCGAGGTTTTGGATATTCCACTCAAAGCGTTACGCGATTTGAATCCACAATACAAGCTGGACATTATTCCTGCCAAAGGTTCAGCATTTGGGTTAACACTACCCATGGAATTTACCGGAAATTTTATTGATTTTCAAGATTCCATTTTTAATTATAAAGATTCGGTATTTTTTAGCACTGACAATACCATCCGAAATCCACAACGATCTTACTATATTCCTCCTGCGCCCACAAACCGGGATAAGCTGGTTTATACCGTAAAATCAGGAGACAATCTGGGCTTTATTGCCGAATGGTATAATGTCCGTGCTTCGGAAATTCGCTACTGGAACAATATCCGGGGAAACATAATACGGGTTGGGCAAAAATTAAATATCTATGTCCCCAAAGGTTCTGCAGCCAAATATGCAGATATCAATAAACTCTCTTTTGCAGAAAAACAACGCCGGATTGGAAAAACTGTTTCTGCACCCCAAAAGACCAGCAGCCAGACTACAGACGACAATTATGTCTATTACAAAGTAGGTTCAGGAGACACCATTTGGGAAATTGCTAAAAAATATCCGGGGGTAACCGAAACCGAGATACTACAATTGAATAATATGACCAGCGGAAAATCACTTAAAGCCGGCCAGTATATTAAAATCAAACCTAAAAGTTAATATTGAATAAAAAATTAATGCCTCTATATCAGTCCCTTTATATAAAAAATACTAACATAGAAGCTAAAAGCATTAAGTAAAACCAGCAGGCCTAAATATCATTTTTAAAAATTACAAAATAAACACTACTAAAGATTTCTCCTTCTTCCTTTGCGGGAATTAGCCCAAAATGGCTTTAAATTATCATCTCTAAGTTTATATTGATTATTTCCATAAGAGAAATTTTTTGCAACATAATGATTTTCCGGCAAGCCATCTGCATGATATACATTCAAATCAATATCTGTTCCGGATACTAGTTCATCAACCATTTCAGATACAAGTTTAGCTGGTCCCAAATGAATATTTGATACTTGTTCCTTATCATTAATATTATGTTTAATAAGCAAGTGGGTACCCGTTGAATACTTCCCAGTAGTCTCTGTGCAAGGTTCTTCAATTACTTTAACCAAGCTTCCGGATATTTCATTCACTTGAGTTTGTATACCCTCTTGCGCAATTCCACGGTTATCCCCTACTCCTTTTTGAGCAAAACTAAATACTGTTAAACTCGCTAAAACTAATGTAGTTAATAAAATTTTTGTCCAATTCATATCAATTCCTTTTTTAATTAGTTATTATATGTTTATATCTATATACTTTAATATATGTGACACCATATGTTTTAATTTATTACACAAAAAATATTGCATCGATTCTGAAACCTTGATTTTATTTATCATTGAACGATTTCTTATTTCAGGGGCTTTGCCCCGGACCCCACATACTTTCTTGTCTTGAAACAAGAAAGTAAGCAAAGAAATTCAAGGCTGCGCCCGCCTCACTCGAAAAACTACGCGATGTGAGCTAAAAAATCTAAACTTGCACTTCCCTACGGTCAGTGGTTGCCTTCGGCGAGCTCGCACAAAACGCTCGGTTCGAACAACAGATTTTTTTTAACGCTCACTGTGCTTGTTTTTCGGCTCGCCGGACAAGGCCAATCCGAAAACGAATCGTCAATCATTTTTTTATCGGACAATAATGAAAAAATATTTAAAAAAACAGATTGAAGTTGATAACAAATAAAGCTTCTTCTTTTGTTTCGGTATTCTTTTCAATAATTTTATGACAAAATACCATTTGACATGAAATTTATTGCCGATTTACATATCCACTCCCATTTTTCAATGGCTACCAGCAAAAAGCTGACCCCCGAACATCTTGACTATTGGGCTAAGCTAAAAGGAATTAAAGTTGTCGGAACGGGGGATTTCTCTCATCCGGGATGGACTGCAGAATTGAAAGAAAAAATTGAACCGGCAGAACCGGGTTTATTTAAGCTGAAAGATGAATTTAAAATCAAAAGTCCGGTTCCGGAGAGTAACACGAATGCACCACGCTTTTTGTTAAGTGCCGAAATAAGCAATATTTACAAGAAAAACGGGAAAGTACGTAAAATACATAATGTAATTCTGGCTCCCAATTTTGAGGTGGTAGATAAAATTCAGCAGAAGCTTAGCCACATGAATTTCAACATTACCTCAGACGGACGTCCGATTCTTGGGCTAGATGCAAAACATCTGTTAGAAATGTGCCTGGAAATCTCGGATAAATTTTTTTTTATTCCGGCACATATCTGGACGCCCTGGTTTTCTGCATTAGGTTCCAAATCAGGATTTAACAGTATTGAAGAATGTTTCGAGGACTTGTCGAAACATATTTATGCGTTGGAGACAGGACTTTCAACCGACCCGGCATTAAACTGGATGTGTAGTTTTCTCGATCGCTATACGTTAATTTCCAATTCCGATGCCCATTCACCCGAAAAATTAGGCCGAAATGCCAATCTTTTCGATACAGACGTTAACTATTATTCAATAACGGAGGCTCTTAAAACCAGTGATGAAAGGTTTTCTGGAACCTTTGACATGTTCCCGCAGGAAGGGAAATATCATTACGACGGACACCGGAAATGCAAGGTCTGCTGGGATCCGGTTCAAACCATGAAACATCATAGCATTTGTCCTGTTTGTGGCAAAAAGGTTACGGTAGGTGTTGTAAATCGCATTGTAGAGTTATCTGACAGGGTAAATATTGAAGAGCGTCCAAACCGGAAACCTTTTTACTCGATTATCCCCCTTTCTGAAATTTTAGCGGAGATAGAAGGTGTTGGAGAAAAATCACAAAAAGTAAAAAAACAGTATGAGCAGCTCATCGCCAAAGCGGGTTCAGAATTCAATATTTTACATTTCTTACCGGTTGAACAACTAAAAGAAATGGGTGGAGAAGTATTAAGTGAAGCTATCCAAAGAATGCGAAACCATCAAATCATCATCAAAGAAGGATTTGACGGAGAATATGGTGAGATAAAAGTTTTCCATCCCGACGAATCAAAAATTTTTAAAGACAAATCGGCTTTGTTCGAAACAACAAATTTACCGGAGATACCTCAACGTAAACTGCTCAATTTCGATCTGCAACAATTCCAAAAGTTAAAAGCTATAAACAAATCTTCTGATATAGCTGCAGAACCGGAAACTATGTATATAACAAAACAAGAAGGGTTATTACAAGGCTTAAACCCTGAACAGGCTAAGGCGGTAAAACATGACAAAGGGCCGGCTATTATACTGGCAGGCCCAGGCACAGGAAAAACAAATGTCTTGACACGAAGAATTGCTTATCTGGTAAAGGAAAAACAGATAAAACCTGAAAACATTTTAGCTGTAACGTTTACCAACCAGGCAGCCGAAGAGATGCTTTCCCGTACCCAAAAACTATTAGAGCAAAAGATGGATTTGGAGAAGCTCCATATCTCAACATTCCATGCCCTGGGTTATTCAATACTAAACGACTATTACCGGGGAAAAAATCAAAACAGCATCCATATTATCAACGACGAGGATAAATTTTTTATGCTACAATACCTTTTCCCTGAAAAAAAGAAAACAGAACTGAAACACTGGAAACAAAAAATTACAGAAATTAAGCAAAAAGGTTTATTCCCTGATGATATTGAACATGAAACGACACGCACCCTGTTCGAACAATATTCGGCAGAGCTGCAAAAAAACCATCTGTTTGATTTGGACGATATGATTTATGAGCCTCTGCTAATTTTACGTAAAGATGAAATGCTTCTGCAAAAACTACGGCAACGGTTTCAATGGATAATGATTGATGAATATCAGGACATTAACGATGCACAATACCAACTTATTAAATTATTATCTACAAATGAAAACCAGCATATTACGGTAATTGGTGATCCCAACCAGGCTATTTACGGTTTTCGCGGTTCAAACTCCAAATACATCAGCCGGTTTATTGAAGATTTCCCTAAAGCAGCAATTTACAAACTTAACCTGAGTTACCGATGTACGAAAAACATATTAAAAGCTTCGGGCAATATTTTAAAGGAAGATAATTTTTTACAAGGATTAGACGATGGTTTACAGATAAAAGTATCGACCCAACAAACCGATAAAAGTGAAGCTGAATATATTGCGCGCGAAATAGAAAGCTTATCCGGCGGATTGCGCTTTTTCTCTATGGATAGCAATGTTTCGAACGGAGAAAAAGACACCGAAATTGAAAGTTTATCGGATTTTGCCATATTGTGCCGCACCAAAGCTCAAATGGCGGCCATTGAAAAAGCATTGCATGACCACAGCATTCCATGCCAAAAGATTAATGAAGATGAATTTTTAAAACACCGCATCACACGAGTACTGATAAACCTGTTAAAATTCAGCGGTGAACCGGAAAACCTGTTTCTGCGGAATAAAATTACAAGTCAGCTAAATATCAACCCCATATTACTGGATAAAATTCACAACCAATCCAACGATTTGCAATTAAATGAATACCTAAATTTTTTGTGGACAGAATTTATAGTAAATAAAACCGATGAAGACCAAAGGATTTTTGACAAATTTAAACACCTGGCTGCTAAATACAGGAATGAACCGGAGAACTTTATTAAACATATTACATTAGGTCAGCCGGCAGATTTGTACCAACCGGAAATTGAGAAGGTAAGTTTAATGACTATTCATGCAGCAAAAGGACTGGAGTTTACATGTGTTTTTATTGCCGGATGCGAAAACGGGTTAATTCCCTACTCTCTTTTTAAAGAACAAAAAACTGATAACGACGAAGAAAAGCGATTGCTTTATGTGGGCATGACCCGGGCCAAAACAATGCTTTATTTAACGCATGCCAAAAAGCGTTTTCTTAAAGGCCGTGAGTTACAACTGCCTAAAAGCCCCTTCCTGGGTCTTATCGAAAAACAGCTTACCGAGCAAACCAAAAGCGATTACAGGAAAACAGATAAAAATCACGGGCAATTAAGTTTGTTTGGTTAACAATAATATCCATACAAATAAAATTTCTATAATTCTTTAATTTGCATACAATAAACTTTTCTCCAATATTAAACTTTCATTTCAAAGAAATATTGATATATTTAGGTTTCAAAAAACACGCTGAATGAAACCTTATAAAATCTTACTATACTTAATAAGTATATTTGTATTATTGGCGGTGGTTTCGTTCATCTTTCCCAAAGAAGGATTACATCTTGGAAGCAACTTGCTTTTACGTTTTCCGGATATTAATCATTTTATCACACAGCAACAATCCAATCAATTAACCATACAAGATATATTAGATCCCCAACAGCTACGTTTGCTAACAGATAGCAGTATCTCTCAAACAAAAGACAGCCTGACAGCCAAAAAAGATTCAATTTCCACCTTTCCCGATTCATTAAAAACAGCAACGAAAACCGATACACTTTCTGTTTCCGATTCAACATTACCAAAGAAGGAAGCAAAAGCTCCAGGCTCCATTCATCAGTATCTGGAATATCCGGAAAATGACAAATCTGTATTGTATCCGTTTTTTAATCATCTCCGTCGCTTAAAAAATACAGGCGAACTAATAAGAGTTTTACATTATGGGGATTCGCAAATCGAAGGCGACCGGATTACATCATACATACGAAATGAGCTACAGCAACAATTTGGAGGTTCAGGAGTCGGTTTATTTCCTCCGGTACTCATCAAGGGAACCAATATCTCTTTACAACATCAGTTAAGTGGAAGCTGGGAACGGTATACCATAAAAAGTATTGAAAACGGAAATATTTATCATAAAAGACTAGGTGCTTTAATGAGTTTTGGCAGATTTGCACCTGTTTATGCACGCTCCAAAGATTTATATGCCGGCGAAATAATCCTAAAAAAATCAAGCATCACTTACCTTCGAACCCGTGAATTTAAAAGGTGTAGAGTGTTTTACGGATACAATGAAAAACCTTTTATTGCCGAATTAAAATATAAAGATCAAACCCTCGATGCAGAGCTTATTCCTCCAACGCACCAATTGCAAACCTTATCATGGGATATTGACGGTTCATTAAATGAAATCACCCTAAGTTTCAGAGGCGAAGACAGTCCGGATATTTTTGCTGTGGCAATTGACGATCATACAGGAGTAGCTGTAGATAACATTCCACTTCGCGGCAGCAGCGGTACAGATTTCACCCGAACCGACATGCCTTTTTTCCGTTCCATGTACCAGAAATTAAATGCCAAGCTCATAATCATGCAGTTTGGAGTTAACCTGGTTCCGCATATTATCGATGATTACAGCTATTATGAAAATCAATTTTACAAACAACTCAAAACATTAAAAGAATTACGTCCCGATTTAAGCATTATTGTTATTGGTGTATCTGATATGTCGAGAAATGTGATGGGTCGGTATGAATCGTATCCCAATATTGAAAAAATCAGAGAGGCTCAGAAAAATGCAGCTTTTAAAGCCGGATGTGCATTTTGGGATATGTACGAAGCCATGGGCGGAAAGAACTCAATGCCTGCATGGGTAAATGCTAACCCACCACTTGCAAAAACAGATTTTACACATTTTACCTGGAAAGGCTCGGTGGTTGTTTCTAAAATGTTTTACGATGCTTTTATAAACGATTATTACGAATACATTAAAAAAAGAAAATAAAACAGATGAACTTAATTAAGCTTACGATATTTATTCTAACATTCTTATTATCAATACAAGTATCGGGACAAAACATATACGACACCCTCCCTTTTATCTGCCATGATCAAAATATCCTACATTTTGCAATAAATGATGAGCCAACAAAGAACTTAAAAGAAAGATTCCAAAACATCAATCTGCCGGGTTCAAAAAAAATAAATATTTTGCACATTGGGGACTCTCACCTCCAGGCAGCTTTTTTAACCGAAGAAATCAGACAAAACCTTTTTCAACACTATTTTCCTGAAGACACGATGACCGAACCGGGTTTTATTTTTCCTTACACACTGGCAAACACCAATAATCCTTATTATTACAAGGTAGGCTATACCGGAAACTGGGAGATGAATAAAAATACCAACGACACGTTAAGTTTCAAATTAGGATTATCAGGAATTACAGTTGCCACTGATGATACGGCGGCCTCTTTTTGGATAAAAATGCAAAACAGCAAATACGATTTTCCGGCAAAGTACTATTTTAACAAAATAAAAATATACCATTCCGTAAATGTAGGAACTACTGTAAAAGTTAATGGTTTATATGCCCATACAGATAAAAATTATTCATCCCTTGATTTGCAAAACCCATGCGATTCAATATTTGTGGAACTGACAAACCCCGACACAACACAAGCGTTGGAATTGTACGGGCTAATGCTGGGAAATGATAAAAACAAATTAGGGTATCACACCATTGGTGTTAACGGAGCTACGGCACAGTCGTACTTAAAATGCGAATTGCTGTCTCCCCATTTAAAAGAAATAAATCCTGATTTGGTAATTCTTTCGTTGGGAACAAACGAAACTTTTAATGAAAACTTTTCTTCTTTGGAAAATGAGCTTATTTTAAAAGATCTTATTTATCAAATACGAATAACCGTTCCAAAATCAGTAATTATTTTAACCATACCAGGTGACCATATGAAGAACGAAGTTACCAATCCAAATATTAATATTTATCGGGAGAGTCTCTTGCAACTTAAAAAAGAGCTGAATATAGGAATTTGGGATTTCTATTCGATCATGGGTGGGGAGAATGCTATTTTGCTATGGAATAATTCCAATTTTACAGCTAACGATAAAATTCATTTAAACCGCTCTGGTTATCAGCTTCAAGGGCAGTTATTTGTAAAGGCATTTTTGCATTTTTTTGATGATAAAAAACTAAAAAATTGACAGAATTATTAAAAGACATATTTCTTTATTCTGAATCGAAACCTCTGCTATTTACTCGACTGTACTTCTGGGGCTTTTTGGGAATATTACTTTTATTTTATTCATTCTTATACAAAAAAAAGGTCCTCAGAAATGCCTATTTGTTTTTAATGAGCTTATTTTTCTACTATAAATCGGGTGGTTATTTTTTTTCCTTACTCATTTTCTCTACCATAGCCGATTTTACTCTCGGACAACTCATTTATAAAGCCAAAACCAATACAAGAAAAAAATTATTTTTGGCCACAAGTGTATTTATTAATTTACTGGTTTTGGGGTACTTTAAATACACCTATTTCTTTACGGATATTCTTAACGCTATTTTTAACACCAACTTTCAGGCCGTTAACTATCTTGCTTTGTGGACAAATCAAGTAACAGGCACATCATTTGATATTTCAAGCATTATTTTACCGGTGGGGATTTCTTTTTATACTTTCCAAACGATAAGTTATACCGTTGATGTTTACAGAAATAAAGTTAAACCGGTAAGAAATATTGTCGATTTTGGATTTTATGTTTCTTTCTTTCCACAATTAGTTGCAGGGCCTATTGTACGTGCTGCAGAATTTATTCCACAGCTTTACCAGAAATTTAAACTCAGCAGACAGGAGTTTGGGCATGCTGTATTTCTAATTCTAAGCGGACTGCTAAAAAAAATGATGATATCGGATTACATCTCCATCAACTTTGTCGACCGGGTATTTACCTCGCCGGGTTCTTTTACCGGATTCGAAAATTTAATGGCAGTTTACGGCTATTCTATTCAGATTTATTGTGATTTTTCCGGGTATACCGATATCGCTATTGGCGTTGCATTGCTCCTCGGATTTCGTTTGCCTGTCAACTTTAACTCGCCTTATAAAGCAATAAACATTACCGATTTCTGGCATCGATGGCACATCTCTCTGTCATCGTGGCTGCGTGACTATCTGTACATTCCGCTCGGCGGAAACCGCAAAGGAAAAACCAGAACCTACATTAACATTATGATAACTATGCTTTTAGGTGGATTGTGGCATGGGGCAAATATACGGTTTGTTATTTGGGGAGGACTGCATGGACTAGGTTTGGTTATTCATAAAGTATGGATGAAGATGAATCTTTCCCTAAGTAAATACTATCAAACTCAAACCAGTAAAAATCATTGGTACCGCTTTTTCTCAGTTTTTACCACATTCCACCTGGTAACCTTTGCCTGGATATTTTTCAGGGCCCAAAATATGGATGATGCAATGACCATCATCAACCAAATTATCACAAATTTCCAGGTAACACTTATTCCTGTTATGGTAACATCATATTATAAAGTTTTTATAATTATATTCCTGGGATTTTTCTTGCATTGGTTGCCTTCGTCATTTAAAGAAAGGTACCGGGGATGGTTTATTAAGAGCCCTATGGCTATAAAAATATTAATCTCACTGCTTGTAATCTTTATTATCTTCCAGATTAAATCGTCGGAAATACAGCCATTTATCTATTTCCAGTTTTAATATCCCTGCAAAAAAAAATGATTTATTAAATGGTACTAAATTTTTATCATCGGCATTACAAAATAAATTTCCTACATTTGCCAGTTATATATCTTATAAAAAAAGAATGGTATGAAAGGTTACAAGAAAATTTTTGAATATATTTTACCCTACTGGGGAAAAGGATTAACAAGTATTTTATTTGCTTTCCTGGCCACTGTTTTTTCACTGTTTTCATTCACAGGGGTAATCCCATTCCTTGGAATACTTTTTAAAAACCAACCTATCATTGAGAGTCCCGTCCCCTGGGAAGTTAGTTCCGAAGCAATAATGCATAATATTAACTACCACCTAAGTCAAATTATTCTTAGTCAGGGAGAAAAGGTTGCCTTACTAACTGTAAGTATAATGGTTGTCCTCTTTGTATTACTAAAAACATCCATGCAATATTCCAGCAATTATGTAATGGCACCATTACGTAACGGGGTGGTACGGGACATAAGAAATAAATTAAACAGAAAAATATTAAGTTTACAACTCTCCTATTTCACCGAAGAGCGTAAAGGTGATATTATTTCAAGAATGACCAGCGATGTTCAAGAATTTGAAGCCTCGGTTGTAAATTCCTTAAGCAATGGAATTAAAGCACCCATTACAATTGTCATTTATCTTGCGGTTTTATTTACTATCAATCCTTTTCTTACCCTTTTTGTTTTAATTCTTTTGCCCATTACCGGAGGAGTTGTCGGTCGTATTGGAAAATCCTTGCGACGAAAATCAGAAAAAGGGCAGTCTCAACTAGGTTTGATTTTATCTTATATTGAAGAAACTCTTTTTGGTTTAAGAATTATTAAAGCCTTTAATACCGAAGACAAAATACACAATCGTTTCGTGAAAGAAAACAATGCATATACCCGTTTAATGAATCGTATATGGCGACGTAAAGACTTAGCCGGCCCTTTCAGTGAATTTATGGCCACAGCAGTAATTGTAATTATCATGTGGTACGGTGGAAGTATGGTTTTAAATAATGATGCCTCTATGAGTCCACAAACATTTATATTTTACCTCATTGTTTTCTCACAAATTATTCCTCCTTCTAAAGATTTATCAACGGTATATTACAATGTACAACGCGGACTGGCATCGCTTGACCGTGTAGAAAATATTCTAACTGCCAGTATAAAAATTACAGAAAAACCTAATGCCCAACGCATTAAAGACTTTGAAGATAAAATTGAATATAAAAATGTAAACTTTAAATATATTGAAGATTATGTGTTAAAAGATATTGAACTGACTATCCAAAAAGGGCAAATAATTGCATTAGTAGGGCAATCGGGGTCCGGGAAGTCTACCCTGGTAGATTTATTACCCCGCTTTTATGACATTATGGAGGGTGAAATTACTATTGACGGAAAGAATATTCAAGATTTAAAAATTTTAGACCTGCGCAATTTAATGGGTATTGTCAGCCAGGAATCTATTCTGTTTAATGATACAATTTATAACAATATAGCCTTTGGCATGGAAACAGCCTCCGAAGAAGAAATTATTGCAGCGGCCAAAGTGGCTAATGCACACGAATTTATATTACAAACCGAACATGGCTACCAAACCAATATCGGCGACCGGGGAAGTAAACTTTCCGGGGGCCAAAGACAACGTATCAGCATTGCGCGTGCCGTACTAAAAAATCCTCCGATAATGATTCTGGACGAAGCAACTTCATCGTTAGATACCGAATCGGAAAAACTGGTACAGGATGCATTATTTAAATTAATGGAGAACCGAACTTCGATTGTAATCGCTCATAGGCTTTCAACGGTTAGAAATGCTGATGAAATTTGTGTTTTACAAGAAGGAAGAATTATTGAGCGGGGTAAACATGATGAATTAATTGAACGTAAAGGAGTTTATAAAAAATTAAATGATTTACAATCTTTTGCTTAACATTCATTCTATTTGCTTTTATATAAAGTGCATTATATTTTAGGATTCATTGCTTTTAAGGATCCATTCATCAAGGTTTTAAATAAGATCATAAAAAGAATTTCATATTTAATAAAATAACGGATAAAAATGTATCTTTTGATATTTTTATCCGTTATTAATATATTGTCAAAACCTTATTTGCTGATATGAAAAAACCATTACCAGCTTTTTATGTTTTTTATTTAATTCCGCTATTCGTTATTGGTCATTTTAATCTTTTCGCACAGCAAAACAACCCCGATTCACTGGAAACAATCCTTAAAAACATTCCTTCCGATACATCAAAAATACCTTACTACTATACACTTTCCGAGTACTATATTACAAATGCTCCGGATAAAGCTATACCCATAGCCAATGAGTTTTTACTTTTAGGAGAAAAATATGACAGTCTAACTATTATCAATTATTGTTATTTAATTTTAGGTGAAGCACATTTTTATCAAAATAATTTGCAAAAATCATTAACATATTTTACAAGTTATTTGGAAAACCAAGAAGAACAAGGAAACAGACTAAAAATGGCACAAGCCTACAACAACCTTGGAATTGTATCACGAGCAATGAATAATTATCCTCAAGCCATTAATTATTATAATGATGCAATGGCTATTTACCAGGAATTTAACGATACAAATAGCTTAAATAGTGTTTACAATAACCTGGGCGTAATTAATGAGCATTTAAATTTATTTTCACAAGCACTCAATTATTATCAAAAATCGCTGAATATTGAAAAGAAAATTAATAATCCGGAAGGGATTTCTACCTCCTACTTAAACCTTGGTGGAATATACCTTAAATTAAAACAATATAATCAGGCACTTAGCTACGGCAAAAAAGCAATTTCTATTTGCGACTCACTGGGTTTTATGGTTACACTCGAAATGACTTATGAATTAATGTATAAAATCTATCGCGAAATTGATCAACCCAAACAAGCACTAATTTATTTCGAAAAATTTTATGATTTAAATCATAAAAGAATCAATCAGGAAACACAATCCAGAATTGCAGAGTTAGAGATAAAATACGGAACAGATAAAAAACAAAAAGAGATTGCAATACTAAACAGGCAAAAAAAGCAAAAAACAACAATAAATATCATTCTTTTAATAGCTATTGGAGTTGTTGTTATTCAAGCGTTAATATTACTCAAAATAATCGCCAAAAGAAAACGCAATAATCAGGTTTTGCGATTACAAAATGAGGAGATGCATAAGCAGAACGAAGAAATTGAAACACAGAGAGATGAAATTGAAGCCCAACGCGATGAAATACAACGACAAAAAGAGTTTTCTGACAAACAAACCGATTTCATTTTAAGACAAAAAAAGGATATCACAGATAGCATTGAATATGCGAAACACATACAAATTGCTTTATTTCCTGATAAGTTAACATTTCAAAAAATTCTGCGCGAAGGATTTTGTTTATTTAAACCTAAAGATATTGTTAGTGGTGATTTTTATTGGGTAGATGAGATAGACGGAAAGTCGATAGTTGTTGCCGCAGACTGCACAGGGCATGGTGTCCCTGGGGCATTCATGAGTATTATCGGGATTAATTTTTTAAACGAAATTGTTTTTGATGAGCATGAGTTAAATCCGGCAGAGATACTAAATCGTTTACGTGAAAAAGTAGTTAAAACACTGGTTCATTCTAATCGTCTGGAGGAAGCGAGAGACGGAATGGACATCTCGCTGGTTATCATTGATCATGATAATATGAAGTTGCAATATGCAGGTGCTTATAACCATTTGTATTTTATTCGTGGACATATGCTTGAAATTATTAAAGCAGACCGTATGCCTGTTGGCCTATCGGCAAAAGAAACGAAATCTTTTACAAACCATGAAATAGATATTCTGCCGGGCGATTTATTTTATATGTTTACCGATGGTTATGCCGATCAATTTGGAGGTCCTCTTCGCAAGAAATTCCGCATTGGGAACTTACGCGAGCTGCTCTTAGAAATCCACGAAAAAAATATCCAGGAACAAAAACAAATTTTATATGAAAGTTTTATAAACTGGAAAGGAAAACAACCCCAGGTTGACGATGTTTTAGTGATCGGTTTTAAGATTTAATTTGAAAGATATTTCTTATTTGATTAAACCCACCAATGTATTAACGTTAAGGTTCATTCCATTCACTTTATACTTGGCCTGTTTGTAATATGATTTTCTTTTCGATAGAAGTTCCTCTGCATAAACCGTTAAATCCTCTTTTGATTTCCCCCAAATTAACGGTCTGTCTTTTTTAGCATACATTAAACGATGAACCAGCGTTTGAACATCTACCTCAATGTAGATGGTTATCCCGTTGTTTTGCATGGTTTGCATATTGTCGAAATAACAAGGAGTACCACCTCCTGTGGAAATCACAGCCTTATTAAATTTATTAACTACCTCGACTAATGCTTCTTTTTCTATTTCTCTAAACTCGTTTTCTCCTTTTTCATACATTAAAATCCGTATCGTCGTGTTAAATTTTTCTTCAATATAAGAATCGAGGTCAACAAAAGGTAAATTCAATTTATTGGCTAATTTTTTCCCAATGGTTGATTTTCCGCTAGCCATAAATCCAATTAAGAAAATTCTCATCATCCGTTTTTTTTGATTAAATCATAAAATTACAAAAAAATAGACTTAATTTTTACCATTCTGGAACAAACTCATTTGTGATGTATCGTCTTGTTCATCATCAGCTGGCTCATTTGATTTTTCTTCCTCTTTTTGAATTAAGGGCTCAAGTTCTTTAACTACTTTAACCTCATAATTCGATAGCCTTTTACCACGGGCTTTATAACTTTTAACACTAATAAAATCAGCAATTTCAATTATCTCACTATCCCGATTTTTATGTTTCCCTCCAAATGATACTTCCAATCGAGGATATTCCACTTCGGTAATTTTTATTAAGCGCGACGCTTCATTATCTCCAATGAAGCTTGTGATTTTTTCTGTAGGGTCGATCATAAAACGCTTAACATAATAATACTCCAGGTCAGCATCGTAATAAACAGCCGAAAATATTTTATCAGGTCTGAATTTTTCAACAAATAATACATCATCTTCGAAATGATTCATTAAATCATACGAGGTCAATCTATACTTCCCTGATTTTGTAATCACCAGAATTTTATCATCGCTATGGAACTCTCCCAGATATAATCCACGACCATCATCATTTAAACGAAGTACCTCCTCTTCAAACCATATTTTTCTGCCCCCAAGTGTAGATATACCTTCATCTTTAAGTACTATTTTATGCAATGCATATTTGGTAAGAATATTACCCATCGATTGACGACCTTTAATGGCCAGTTCGCTAAAATCAAATTCGAAAACCGGTTTTTTTAACCTGGGTCTTGGGCGTAAGTAAACTTTTACAATCTCAGCTTCTCCGTTTGGGTTGGCTGTCATATATAATATTTTCGAGCCTTGAGTACCTTTGGTAATATCATACTCTTTATCGCGGGTAATACCTTTTATAGCACATCGTTTAACCATTATATTACCATTTACCCCATCGCGATAAATTACATTGTAAATAGTACGGGTATCGTTTCGTTTAAAAACGGCTGCATGAATAATATCTTTTCCAACAAACGTTTTTTCCGATACTTTGGTAATGAGATATTTTCCGTTGCGAAGGAAAACAATAATCTCATCAATATCAGAACAGTCACACACATATTCATCTTTACGCAACGATGTGCCTATGAAGCCCTCCTGCTGGTCGGCATAAAGTTTCTGATTAGCAACAACCACCTGTGTTGCTTCTATAGATTCTAAATTTCGTATTTCGGTTTTTCGGTCTCGCCCGTCGCCATGTTTTTTCCGTATTTGTTTAAAATAATTAATGGCAAAATCAACAATATTATCTAAATGATTCTGAACCTCTTTCATTTCACCTTCGAGGCCTCTGATTATTTCATCCGATTTTTTGGAATCATACTTAGAAATTCGTTTGATTTTAATCTCGGTAAGTTTTATAATATCCTCACGGGTAACCTCCCTTATTAGTTGCTTTTTATAAGGCTCAAGTCCTTTGTCAATGGTTTCAATTACACTCTCCCAGGTTTCACTTTCCTCAATATCCCGATAAATCTTATTTTCGATAAAAATTTTCTCGAGCGACGACATGTGCCATGACTCCTTAAGCTCGGCCATTTTTATTTCAAGCTCACATTTAAGTAAATGAACCGTACTATCGGTAGATATCTTAAGCATTTCGGTTACCCCTATAAACAGAGGTTTTGCATCTTTAATCACACAAGCATTGGGTGAAACAGACACCTCACAATCGGTAAAAGCGTACAATGCATCAATGGTTTGATCGGGTGAGGTTCCTGAGGGAAGGTGGATTAGAATCTCTACATGTTCGGCTGTATTATCATCAATTTTGCGTATTTTAATTTTTCCTTTATCGATGGCTTTAATAATAGAATCAATTAAACTTTGGGTCGTTTTTCCAAAAGGCAGTTCGGTTATTTTTAGTGTTTTTTTGTCTTCCTTCTCAATTTTAGCCCTGATTTTAACAGAGCCACCACGAAGGCCATCGTTATATTTATTAAAATCGGCAATTCCACCGGTTGGGAAATCAGGATATAACTCAAAATCTTTACCTTTAAGATAAGCTATAGAGGCATCGATTAACTCATTAAAATTATGCGGTAAAATTTTGGAGGCCAGTCCAACAGCAATACCCTCTACTCCCTGTGCTAATAGTAAGGGAAATTTAATGGGCAGTGTAACCGGTTCTTCATTACGTCCGTCATACGACTTTTTCCATTCGGTTGTTTTTGGGTTAAAAACAACATCCAGGGCAAACTTTGTTAGCCGGGCTTCAATATACCTGGGGGCTGCAGAACTATCTCCTGTAAACGTGTTACCCCAGTTACCCTGAGTATCAACCAGGATATCTTTTTGACCTATTTGAACCAAAGCATCACCAATGGAAGCATCACCATGAGGGTGATATTGCATGGTATAACCAATAATATTAGCTACTTTATTGTACCGTCCGTCATCAAGCTTTTTCATCGCATGCAATATCCTACGCTGAACAGGCTTTAATCCATCATGCAAATGAGGGACAGCACGTTCAAGAATTACATACGACGCATAATCAAGAAACCAGTCTTTATACATTCCCGACAAATGCATAATTTTATGCAATTCTTCACCTGATTTCTCTTTACCGTCTGTATTAGTGTCTTTTGCTAATTCTTTATTTTCAGATTGTTCAAGATTATCTTTATTATCATTACTCATTCCTGTATCCCCAATGTTTAAAATATTTTTTTATCTATCTTTTACGATTCAGGTTATCGTTCTTCAATCACATCAATATTAAGATTATCAACAATAAAATCCTGTCTTTCGGGTGTGTTTTTTCCCATATAAAATTCCAGCAGATCATTTATGGCATCTTCACGACGTAACCTTACCGGGTCGAGCCGAATATCCTTGCCGATAAAATGTTTAAATTCATCGGGAGAGATTTCTCCCAATCCTTTAAATCGTGTTATTTCCGGACTGTTTTTTAACTTTTTTATCGCCTGGTCTTTTTCTTCTTCACTATAGCAGTAAACCGTTTCTTTTTTATTTCTTACTCTAAACAAAGGTGTTTGAAGGATAAACAAATGCCCGTTTTTAATCAGATCAGGAAAAAATTGCAAAAAGAATGTTAATAATAACAACCGGATATGCATTCCGTCAACATCAGCATCCGTAGCAACAATTACACTTTTGTATCGTAAGTGCTCAATACCTTCTTCAATATTCAAAGCAGCCTGCAGCAAATTAAATTCTTCGTTTTCGTAAACAATTTTCTTGGTTAACCCATACGTGTTTAATGGTTTTCCTTTTAAACTAAAAACAGCCTGGGTGTTTACATCGCGCGATTTTGTAATGGAGCCACTAGCTGAGTCTCCCTCGGTAATAAAAATCATGGTATTATTTTTTCGTTCATCGCTTGAGTTATAATGAACCCTGCAATCGCGTAGTTTCCGATTATGGAGACTCGCTTTCTTGGCTCGTTGTTTAGCCAGTTTTTTAATCCCCGAAATCGCTTTTCGTTCTTTTTCCGATTCATGAATTTTCTTTAACAGGGTATCTGCTGCTTCCTGGTTTCTGTGTAAGTAGTTATCTAATTCATTTTTTAAAAAATCGGCAATAAAATTACGTATAGATACTCCATTAGGAGAAATGTTTTTTGATCCAAGCTTGGTTTTGGTTTGTGATTCGAAAACCGGTTCTTCTACCTTAAGACTTACAGCAGCAACAATTGACATGCGTATATCAGAAGGTTCAAAATCTTTTCGGTAATAATCACGAATTGTTTTCACATAGGCCTCACGAAAAGCGGCTAAATGAGTCCCTCCCTGGGTAGTATGCTGGCCGTTTACAAAGCTGTAATATTCTTCTCCATATTGATTTCCGTGGGTTATTGCAATTTCAATATCCTCTTCTTTGATATGAATAATCGGATAAATTCCATCGGAGCTCATATTTTCTTCCAACAAATCACGTAATCCGTTCTCAGAGAAAAATTTCTCGCCATTTAATCGAATAACCAATCCGGAATTGAGGTAAACATAGTTTCTTACCATTGATTCCACGTACTCTTTCATATAGTGGTAACTGCCAAAAAGATCTTTATCGGGTTCGAAAGAAACCATGGTTCCGTTTTTCTCCTTCGTTGACTGAACCTGAGCATCTAGTACAACATTTCCTTTTTCAAACTCTATTTGTTTTCTTTCACCTTCACGATATGCTTCGATACGAAAATTTTCGGAAAGAGCATTTACCGCCTTGATACCTACTCCGTTTAATCCGACAGATTTTTTAAACACTTTTGAATCGTACTTAGCCCCGGTATTCATTTTTGAGGAAACATCCAATAATTTTCCCAAAGGGATCCCTCGCCCATAATCTCTAATTCTTACACTATTATCAGTAACCTCAATATCAATTGTTTTCCCAAACCCCATCATAAACTCATCGATAGAATTATCCATTACTTCTTTGAGTAATACATAGATTCCATCATCAGGAGATGAGCCATCACCCAACTTGCCAATGTACATCCCGGGACGTTTCCGGATATGTTCTTTCCACTCGAGCGTTCGAATACTATCTTCTGTATAATTCGTCGTCATTTCTACTAAATTTTCGTAAATATAACCAAAAGAAAATTCCCTGATAAAATTGTTTATCAACAGGCTTACGTAAGAAACTGTTAATAAATAGTTAAATGATGCAAAATAAATAAAAACCAATTATAATATGAAGTACAAGGTTGTTGAAAAGTTATCAACAACTAAAAAATACCCATTTGTTGCATTAATACGGAAGCATTCATATTTTTTGTTATTCCATTGCGTAATTTATAATCAAAGAAAATTTCTTGTCCGCTAATTTCTACTTCAAAACATTGATTGTTTATTTTTCCTGGATTTTTGTTTTCCAGCTCACACAACGTTAAATCATGTGTTGCAATAACACCTGTTGCGTTAAGCCTGATTAAATGTTCGACATACTTCCATGATCCTTTGGCTTTATCAACAGAATTTGTCCCTTTTAATATTTCATCCAAAAGAATAAATAGTTCCTTTCCCGATTTTAATTCATTAATGATTTGCTTTAATCTTTTTAACTCGGCATAAAAATAGGATTCGTTTTCTTTTAACGAATCAGAAGTGCGCATCCCTGAGAAGAGGTGCACCAGACTAAAATTAAACTGTTTTGCACAAACCGGCATACCCGTCATTGCTAAAATCAAATTAACACCTATCGTACGCAGGAAAGTGCTCTTACCGGCCATATTTGCTCCTGTAATTATATTTATTTGTCCTGCTTTATTAATTTTAAAATCATTATCAACTCTTTTTTCAGGCAAAATTAAGGGATGTCCGAGTTCTTTAGTTTCTAAAACGACATGGTTTACTATTTCGGGAAAAACAAACTCCGGATGTTTACATGTGAAGTCTGCCATACAGCAATATGCATCCAGTTGTCCAATCGCATTAATCCATTGCGTTATATTTTTACCGTATTGTTTTTTCCAGGCTTCTAAACGCATTAACGATAACAAATCCCACATTAACGTGGCATTTAATATCAGCCCTACTATTAAATTTAACCGCGAATCAAAAGCATCAATAATTCGGGTAAGTTTCTTTAAAATAGTACTGGCAGATTGTTTATTGTGATTTACATAAAACTGTTTTTTCAGCTGATTAAGCTCAAAACTATGAAATGAAGAATCTTCAATGATTTGAATCAATTGATGATAATTTTTTAAAATGGCTGCTTCTTCAGTAATTATTCGTTGTTCTTTATTCGTACGGTGCATAATAATACTGGCAAACAGCAACTGGCATAAAGCCAGGAAAGCGAATACCGAATAATGCATCCATCCAACCATTAACAAAAATAATGAAAGGATTGTTAATACTGGAAAGATCCAAACAATCAATTTATAATACCATTTATGAATGAAATACTCAGGCTCATTAATCCATACATTAATTTTCTGGTTATCATCGGGCGAAATTTGTACTAACATACCGGTAGCTTGTAAATACTGTCGCCAATCAATTTTTACGGATAGCTCCTGAACGGCTTGCTGTGTATGTTCAATTTTTTGTTTGTCAAGAAGAGGGTTTAATAACCTGTTGGCTAAAAATGTTCTTCCTGCTTGTGTAAATGCCCGATTTAAATACTGAAACAGAGAACCTTCACCAAACAAATCCAGATCATATGCATAGGCATGTTCACGATGAGTGAACTGTTCTCCATTATTAAATGCAGTAAAATCATACCTCAATGCTTTAAGTTCCAGCTTGTTTATTTGTATTAAACGCTGCACCAGTTTTAACTTTTGATTTTGCGTCGCATGCAAAGCAACAAGTCCAACAAATACAGTAACCCATGCAATAGAAATGCCTATTTTAATCCAGGAAAAATCTTTTACCGTAATCACAATTCCAACGCAAAAAAGAACAAATGAAACAAACCGAAACACCCCAAGCCATATAATTTTTTGCTTAATGTCGGATTCTTTTTGCTGGAAAGTTTGAACTCTACTCTTATAGATATTTTTAATATCGAATGCTGACATTCTATTACTCTATTTTTGACCTTTCATTTTCAATAATTTCACGGGTTTGTCTTGTAAATTCTTTAACATCCAGATTACAAAAATTATCATAGGGTATATCGTCTAATATTTTTAATGTAACTGTATGTTTCCCGTAAAACAAACCATGACGATTAAGAATATTGGGTACTGTGCCAGATATAATAACTGGAAGAATGGTTCTTTTGGTTGTATAAGCCAACCGGAATGCTCCTTCTTTAAAATTTCCCAACCGACCATTTTTAGAGCGTGTTCCTTCGGGAAAAATAACCATATTACAACCTAACCTAAGGACTTTTTCTCCATCGACAATCATTTTTTTTATACTGGTTTTGCTCGTACGTAGTAATCGTATATCTCCTTTTAAACGCATAAGCCATCCATAAACCGGGATTCTAAAGACCTCTGCCTTAGAAACCCAACGAAAAGGAATCCCTAACCGATACATTACGATAACATCTTCTATTGATTGATGATTGGCTATAATAATATATGTTTTATCCTTTTTAATCTTTTCTTTTCCCTCAACACGAACTTTCCACCAGGGAATCAGCCTGGTATAGAGGCTTCCCCAAAAAATCGAATAACTATTCAAAACATAAAGTCGTTTATCAAACCAAAAGGTAAATCCCCAAATGAAAAGGAAAATTGGCGTAAGAAATAGTACTGTTAATAATACAATAATCCAAATATATATAGAATAGGGTATTTTTTTTATCATAATTAAGTTGACGGATTAAAATACTTATCAAAAATACATTTTTAAAATTGTTTTTTTCTAAAAACCCAATAAATCAAACGAATTTATTTCGGGTAAAAAATAAATGGACAGTAAAAATGGTACATTTTTTGATTATTTAATGATAACTTATTAATTTCACAAGCTCTATTGAGCAAAAAACAGCGTAAATTATGAAGATAAAAACCATTCTCACCCTATTTTTAATAATATTCATTAGTTTACCTTCTTTTTCTCAGAAGGATGAGACCAACAACCTAGATACAATTTATCTGCTGGGTGGAAGAAAGAAGATTGTTGAAATAAAAAACATTTCAGCAGCGACTGTTCGTTATAATGAGCCCGGCGATGATGAAACGGTTACTTTAGAAAGAAAGCAAATACAAAAAATCATCTTTAGCAACGGGCGGGTTGAGGTGTTTAACAAACCTGTTTTTATGATGGTTGATGAGGGCGACTGGAAAACAGTAATTGTTACCGACAATAAAGATGATGTATCCGGATTATACGAACTGGGGAAAGTAGACGCAAGATCATCAGCAGGAAGCAGGAGTGCCAAATCGGCAAAAAAAAGTGCAACGATACGCATTCAAAAGAAAACGGCTAACTTAGGCGGATTAATTGTGCTGATAACAAAAGAAGAATCTGTGGGTGGTTTTGGAGAAGCACCTACCTATTTTATAGAAGGTATTGCTTATGGTTATGAGCCATTGCCAGACGAAAATAAATAGAATAAAAAAAGAGAGTGTCTAACCTATTGTTCAACGACTTTCCCCCTTCTATTTCCTAAAAGGGAAGACTTTGAAAACCAGCCTTCCTATAGTCCCAAAAACCTTCAGGTCGCTTCACATTAACTATATAGTCTAATGAACGATTCAGACACCCTCCCTTTCATTTTAATCTTCTAATCCAAGCACATCTAATCCTTGTTCAAATACCACATCTTTGGGAATATTTTCTTTCTGAATTCTGTATAAATCATCTAAGAGTTCATCTCTGATATAACCATTTTGTTCTACCAGTTTTTTTGCTGCATCATAATTACCATCTCCCTGAATTAACAATATTTCTTCGGCCAGTTGAAGCATTGCTTTCTGCATTTTTTCGAAATCAATTTTATACGTTCCAAGCTTATTGTTTCTGGTAAATGCACCTTTTTCCTGGAAATAATAAAACCTAATCATGTTGGCAACACCCTGATCGTTAGAGATTCCAAAACGAACGGAACGAAAAATATCGGCCATATAAGTAACATAATTATCCATAAGATCTGTTTCCTGCAGTTCACCCATTTCATGGAGTTTAGTTAAAAAAAACAGACTCAAAATATCATTTTTACACTCTTCAATTACATTATATTGATCTTTTAACCCATCACGAACAGGTCCTTTTTGGGTTACCATATTTTTTAAACCAAGAGCGCTACCAACTTCGTAAAACATGGTGTTTTGGAAAAAAGCATCGAACTTAACATGTTTTCTTTGATCTTTCTCAATAAGTAAATGGGCAATCGGTTTTAAAATTTTTTCAAATTTTGCTTCCATTACATTTTTAAATTGTAATTTTCGACTACCTACTTCTAACTGTACTCTCCCGTCACGGGGCAAAGTAATGGCAATCTTTTTACTTCCGGCATTCCAGTTTCCTGAACAATAAATAACATCATATACCATAATATCCGAAAGAGCTCCAGGAAATTCTTTTTTATATTTTTCATCAACCGGCAAATTCTTCTGTAAATAAGGTACTAATAATGAAAACTTCTCCATGTTTTTGCTCGATTCAACATCTCTGACAAGTACCATCGATTGATAAGAAGCTTTAGAATAGTAAAGTCTGTCCTCGACATCTTCAATAGGCCCAACAATAAAATCAACAACATTATCTTTCATCATCATCCATGCGATATTACTTTGGTAATAGTCATCATTTAATAATGCATCAGCTCTTTTAACGAGATAATTTTGAAAATCATTATCTTCGGCTAAAGAGGCTGCTTGCTTCATTAATTCTGCTATTTTTTCCAGTTTATTTTTATAGGCTTTATGATAAGGAACCGTCTGAAGGCCACCTACTTCATTTCTACGTAAAAGAGTATACGAATCAAACTTTCTAAGATTGTCAAAGGTATCAAATTCCTGATAGGTCATATCCTCCGGATAAAAGTTAGCTCCCTTAGGTTTGGCTCCTATGTCATCTACAAAAGGTTTCATTCCGTTAAGCCTATCCCAGGGACCATAGTTGATATAAAAATATTTCCGGATTTTCTCGTTGGTAATTGATTGTAAGTATTTTTCTTTATTTCCGCAGGTTTGAATCCAATATAGTTCATCAATAATTTTGGCTGCTTCAAAAAGTAGGGGTAGCATTTCTTTCTGATTTTTGCTTAAAACACCCAAATCAGTTGTTAATTCTACATCAGCATAATTAGCTAATAATTTGTCTATTTTTGTCTGCTTTTGAGTTTGTTGTTTTTCAGTTTTATTTTTACAGGTTGTAAAAAACAGGGGAACCGATAACAAACATAAAACGATCATCTTTTTATACATAATCCTGGGTTTTAGGGTTAAAAATAATTTGAACAGGTATATTGACAGAGGTTAGTAAAATATTCAATTAAATTTACAAATAATATTAACCCATGTCAACACTATCAAAACTAATTTAACATAAACCAGTATTAATGTCTAAAAAGCAGGTAAAACAGCAGATAAAATTTAAAACAAAGCAGTAATAAATTCGTTAATGGAAATATTGTGAAAATATTTTTCGAAATCAATGGCTTCTAAAACTTGACGAATTTCATCTTCCTGATGTCTTTTATGTTTAAGTAGGTCTTCAATATCTACAATATCTTTTTCTCCAAAAAAATCACCAAAAATTTTCAGGTCTGAGATGATTCCTTTCTCAACATTTAGATGAACTTCCAAATTTCCTCCATGGGTTCTGATAAGTTTCTCGAAATTGTATTTTGGAGAGTAACCAAAATTCCAGTCCCAGGAATTATATTTTTTTTCGGCTAATTGATTAATTTTCTCAACATCATCATCAGTATATTCATATAATACGGCATCTTTTTCTGATTTTACCATAAAATCAAAAATTTTATCATGAAACTCCATAACAGACATTTTTTCAGGCAAATGTCCGCTAATATTAGTTACACGGCTACGTACCGACTTTACTCCTTTGTCCTGATATTTTAAGGGATTAACTTTTAACGCTTTCGATAAATCGCCCATTACTGATGAAAACAATAACGTTCCATGATGTAACACTCTTCGTTTAAAGATATGCTCTGCATTACCAGATACTTTTCGCCCATTGATCATAATATCGTTGCGTCCTTCAAATTTTGCATCCACACCAAGTTGTTTCAGCACATCAATCACCGGTTGAGTATATTTTTTAAAATCAACCAAATTACCTTCATTCCCCGCATTTTTTATAAAAGTAAAGTTAAGGTTCCCCAGATCATGAAATACAGCACCTCCTCCGGAGAGCCTTCTTACCACATCAATATTGTTTTCGTTTACATAATCGATATTTATTTCGGCCAGGGTATTCTGATGCTTACCAACAATTATAGATGGTCTGTTGCGCCAAAGCATAAAACAGTTCTCGTTAAAATTTTTAAGTACGTATTCTTCAGCTGCCAGATTGAAATAGGGATTGGTTTCCGGATTTTTTATACAAAGCATAATCATTCAATTTAATCGTAAATTAAATTAGATAACAATCCGAAATTAAAATTGTTTGACAATTTTTCCCGAGGTGTATTGATAAAGGTAAAAAACGGAAACACCTATTATAGATCCTAAAATTGCACCGCCAATCACATCTAACGGATAATGAACACCTAAATATATCCTGCTATAGGATACAACTACAGCCCATAAGATAATAAAAACAGAAAAATATTTTTTTTCAACTAATTTCTTAAGAAAGAAAGCCACTGCAAATGTATTCGTTGCGTGCGAAGATACAAACCCATACCTCCCTCCACATTTATTATTTACCAGATGAACAATATCTTGCAGTTCAGGATTATGGCAGGGACGCAATCGTTGAAAAACCTCTTTGAAAGCGTGAACAGAAATCTGGTCGGCCAGCGTTACAACCAGGGCAATAAAAAGCAATGTAATGATTGCTTTCCACCTTTGTTTAAAAATGATATATGCAATAATTATTAAATACAGAGGCAGCCAAAAAAACTTTCCGGAGAACCACCACATTATCTGATCCCAGAACGGTGAATTTAGTCCATTTAAAAAAATAAAAAGCTGGGCATCTATGTTTTTTAATATTTCTATCATATGACTAATCCGAATGAAGTTGTTTCCAAATCATATCTTTTAACTCCTGTATCCCTTTCTGTGCCACTGAAGAAATAAAGAGATAAGGAATTTGAGGTAAATCCTTTTTCATCTCTTGCATCAACTCATCATCAAGCATATCGGATTTGGTAATCGCCAGCAGTCTTTTTTTGTCTAGCAGTTCAGGATTATATTTTTCAATTTCCGACAGGAGTGTTCTATACTCCTTATGTATATTATCGCTATCGCAAGGAACCATAAAAAGAAGCATGGCATTTCTTTCAATATGCCGTAAAAAACGATGTCCGAGGCCTTTCCCTTCGTGGGCGCCTTCGATTATTCCAGGAATATCGGCCATAACAAACGATTGCATATCGCGGTATGAGACAATTCCCAGGTTAGGAACCAGGGTTGTAAACGGATAATCGGCAATTTTGGGTTTCGCAGCCGATACAACGGATAGTAATGTCGATTTTCCGGCATTTGGAAAACCAACTAAACCAACATCGGCCAGTATTTTTAGCTCTAAAATAAACCATCCTTCTTTCCCTTCTTCGCCTGGCTGTGCATAACGAGGTGTTTGGTTGGTAGATGATTTAAAATGGGTATTCCCCAATCCTCCTCTTCCCCCCGCAAGAATTATTTGCTCCTGTTGATCTTCGGTCATTTCGGCTAACACCTCATTGGATTCTGCATCTTTAGCAACGGTTCCCAAAGGAACCTCTACAATTACATCTTTTCCATCAGCCCCTGTCCGTTGAGCACTGCCACCGGCTTGTCCACTGGTAGCAAAAATATGTTTTTGATATTTTAAGTGTAACAGGGTCCATAACTGGGCATTTCCTTTAAGAATAATATGTCCGCCACGTCCACCATCTCCACCATCCGGTCCACCTTTAGGCACAAACTTTTCGCGGTGTAAATGAGGGGAGCCTGCTCCCCCTCTACCCGAACGGAGAAATATCTTCACATAATCAACAAAATTAGAACCTGTCATCTATTTATATCTTTCCATTATTGAACAAATTTTATCAAAGATAACATCAATTTCTCCAATTCCATAAACCGATTCACATTTTCCCTTTGATTTGTAATAATCTTTCAGGATTTTAGTATTCGTATTGTAAATAGCTATTCTTTTTTTTATAACATCTATGCTTTTATCATCAGGCCTTCCCGAATTATTATATCGATGAGTTAAACGTTCTATAATAGCTTTTTCATCGGTTTCGAGGGAAATCATCACATTAACTTTGGCTTCCATAACAGATAAGATACTTTCCAGTTGTTCTGCCTGAGGAATGGTTCGTGGGAAACCATCAAAAATAAAACCTTCGGCTTGTGGATATTTTTTAATTTCCTTTTTAATAATATCAACAGCCATTTCATCAGGAACATAATACCCCTTATCAATATATTTCTGTGCTTCTATCCCTAAAGGACTTCTCACTTTAATTAACTTACGCAATATCTCTCCGGTGGAAATATGTTTTAGCCGGTATTTTGCAATTATTTTTTTCGATTGCGTACCTTTCCCTGCCCCTGGCGGGCCAAATAAAACAACATTTATCATTTAGAAAATTAACTTTTCAGGGTATATATATCCGGAAGATTTCTTCCCAAACCATCGTAATCCAGCCCATAACCAACAATAAAATCATTAGGTATTTCCATACCTACATAATCGATTCCGATATCTTTATTATATGCTTCGGGTTTTAAAAGAAGAGTTGTAATCTTTACGCTTGTTGCTCCGAATTTCTTCAGTTCTTTTATAATTTGTTCCAAGGTGATTCCGGTATCCACAATGTCTTCAAGCACAATAACATCACGGCCACTAATTTTTTCATTCACCCCGATGAGTTGTTTTACACTACCTGTTGTTGATGTCCCCCTGTATGAAGATAACTTTAAGAAGGTTATCTCACAATCAAAATTGATTTGTTTTAATAAATCGGCAGTAAACATAAAAGAACCGTTCAGTATACTTATAAAAAGAGGAATCTTTTTATTCTTATAATCCTGATTTATTTTATGGGCAATTCCGGTAATTGCATGTTGAATCTTGTCAGATGGAATTGATACTTCGAAAACTTTATCTTTAAGTTTAACCTGCTTCATATTAATAGTGATTTTCCATGGCCTACATAGCCAAATGAACATTTTTATTAAAACAATCGTTTATTTCTTACCTTTGTAAACGTTGAAAATATTTTGCGAAAATACAAATTAATGTTCTAAAAATAATTTTAATTGACTCTAAAATTTTAATTAAGCATGAAAGCAAAAGTAAGTATTATCATGGGAAGCACATCAGACCTGCCCATAATGGAAAAAGCTGCCAACATCCTGAATGATTTTAAAATTCCGTTCGAGATTAATGCGTTATCAGCACATCGTACTCCCGAAGAAGTAGAAAAATTTGCCAAAGGAGCAAAAGAGCGTGGTGTAGAAGTTATTATTGCAGGTGCCGGGATGGCAGCTCATTTACCGGGTGTTATTGCAGCTATGACTACCCTCCCTGTAATTGGAGTACCTATAAAAGCTTCGTTAGACGGAATGGATTCGTTATTAGCTATTGTACAAATGCCTCCGGGAATCCCTGTTGCCACCGTAGGAATTAACGGAGCTCAAAATGCAGGTATCTTAGCTGCACAAATACTGGCTGCCGGAGATGAAAAAATTAAACAGGTTTTGGTGGAATACAAAGAAAATCTCAAAACAAAAATTGTAAAAGCCAACGAAGAGTTATCGAAGGTAAATTTTGAGTTTAAAACCAATTAAGACCTGCTTTATTTAATGATTTGATGTGACGTTAGATATAAAGTCCGAAGGACTGAAACCTTCGGACTTATTTGCTTTAATATAATACTAACTTAAGCATAAAATAGCCATTTAAGTATTATTGATTAAAAACCCAATAGATATTCGTTAAAAGTTTACTTCAATACTAATCCTAAAAATCATTCTGAATTTCATCCATATTTTCCTGATTTTTTTTCATTTCGTTTAACTCTTCAATCTCCGGATGAGTAGCAAAAACTGGATGTCGCTTTTTGCGCAAACTCTGAACTCTTTCAAACGCTTGGCATGAGCTTACTTCTAATAATTCAAATCACCCATAAATAGTTTTTCACGGCTGCTAAATTGTTAATTAAAAGACAATTAATTATTTTTATTCCTGTTAAATTTAATATTCGCAGCCAAAAAAATATTTACAATAAAGTAAACTATGTCCAATAAAAAATTATAATTGTATCTTTATTCCTGGGTATTGAATAAAAAAAACTTCATGAAACAAAAACATTTCAAAAAAATTAATATAATTTTTTTAATATGCCTATGTTTATGGCATTCTGATTCTTTTGCTCAAAACGTAAAAGTTGAAGCAGGGAAATCGGCGGCAATGAGTAACACATCTGTTACAATAACTGATATTTGGTCTGTTTACAATAACCAGGCAGGGCTGGGTTATTTGAATAATATTTCTGCAGGCATCTTTCATCAGTCGGGATTCGTTAAACAGCAAAACATACAAGGTATTGGCTTTGCCTTACCGACAAAAACCGGAACCATTGCTGCCTCATATTCTTATTTTGGTTTTTCACAATATAACGAAATGCAGGCCGGCCTGGCCTTTGGCCGCTCATTTACCCGATATTTTGCCGCAGGATTGCAAATCAATTACTTAAGTACCCGAATTGCCGATAACTATGGATCATCTAATACAGTTAATTTCGAAGTGGGTGTGCTTTCACAACCCATTGAGAATCTATTTATAGGAGCCCATGTATATAATCCATCAAGAAGTAAAATCGGGGACGAAGATATTCCTACTATATTTAAACTGGGGGCAGGATATTTATTTTCTGAAAAAGTATATTTTGGCATTGAAACGGAAAAAGATCTTAAACACGATGCTATTTTTAAATCAGGACTCCATTATCAGTTAATAGAATATGTGTCTCTACAGGCAGGGATTTCAACAAATCCCACAAGATACTCGTTTGGAGTAGGGTTTCATTACACCAACATTCATGCTCATGTAGGATTCTTAAGACATCAAACGTTAGGTTTCACCCCATCATTTACGCTAGGTTATGGTTTTTAAACGATTTCATCTTTTAAATTCCGTTTTGATGGTATTAATTTTATGGGGTATCAATGATAAAACATTTGCCCAAACCGAACCTTTCAACAAACAAACCATTGAAGACCTGATTGAAGAAATAGCTACATCAACTGATGAAGAGCTTGACTATACAACACTTTACGACAACTTAACCTTTTATTTATATAATCCTCTAAATATCAATACAGCAACGCAGGAAGAACTTGAAAAACTTCATTTGTTGAACGACTTTCAGATAAAAAGCCTTCAGGACTATATTTCCAGAAACGGAGAAATGGTTTCTCTCTATGAACTTCAATTGGTGCACGGATTCTCATTGGATCAAATTGAAATGATTCTGCCTTTTGTATCTGTTTCTGAAGAAATAACCCAAAGAAAAACTTCAATCAAAAATATTTTAAAATACGGCAACAATCAAATTTTTATCCGCGCTCAAAATGTATTAGAAGAACAGGTTGGGTACAGTTCTATTTCAGATTCATCCCTTGCAGTCAGCCCGAACTCAAGATACTTGGGAAGTTCATACAGAATTTACTCACGTTACAAATTTCAATACAGAGATAAAGTGTATTTCGGATTTACCGCAGAGAAAGATCAGGGCGAAGAGTTTTTCAAAGGAAATAACAAACAAGGTTTTGATTATTATTCTGCCCATCTACAAATAAATAATATCGGTATTTTTAAAACAATAACATTGGGAGACTTTGAGGCTAAATACGGGCAGGGACTGGTTTTATGGTCGGGCTTTGGAATGGGCAAATCACCCTATGTTTTAAATATAAGAAAAAGAGTCCAGGGACTGAGAAAATACTCCTCAACAAACGAAAATCTTTTTATGCGTGGTGCAGGAACAACTGTTGCCATTAAAGACTTTGATATATCTACCTTTTTATCCTATAAAAATATAGATGCAAACATTCAGGATAGTGTTGACAATGAAATTGCCACGGTAACATCATTCCAGAATACAGGAATACATGCAACACCTTCTCAAATGGAGGATAAAGATGCAATTCGAGAAAATATCGTAGGAGGAAATATAACCTATAATCATACAAAATTTAAAGTAGGTATTACGGGCGTATATTATAATTATGGGGCCGAACTGGTAAAAGACATTACACCCCAGAACCAATTTTATTACAAGGGCAAAGAAAATACGAATCTCAGCCTGGATTACCAGTTCAGTTTCCGGGATTTTTACTTTTTTGGAGAGGAGGCTATAAGCCAAAACGGAGGAAAGGCATTTTTAAATAGCATGATGATTAACCTGGCTCCGCAAATATCATTTTCAGCTTTACACAGGCACTACGACAAAAACTATCAGGCAAACAACAGCAATGCTTTTGGCGAAACCAGTAATGTTCGTAACGAATCGGGATTATATCTCGGCCTTGAAGTACACCCGATAAAAAACTGGAAAATATCATCTTACTTTGATACATACCGTTTTTTGTGGTTAAAAACCGGGGTTGATGCCCCGTCGCAGGGTAATGAGTGGTTTGTTCAGGCTGATTATAACCCAACGCGCAACGTTAGTATCTACCTCAGATTAAAAAATGATATGAAACAAAAAGATAGAAATGCAGCAACAGGGATTGACGAGTTGGTGGATGAAAAGTTACTAAAAACACGTTTACACATAGCGTACCAGATTAATCAACGGTTTGCCCTTAAAAGCAGGGTAGAAACGACGAAATACCAAACAGATAATCAAGCAGCTGAATATGGATATATGATTTATCAGGATATTTTTTATGATCTACTAAAAATACCATTATCTCTCAATACACGTTTTGCTGTTTTTGATACTGAATCGTATAACACCAGGATTTATGCATACGAGAGTGATATATTATATGCCTTTTCCATTCCGGCATATTATTCAAAAGGAACCCGTTTTTATTTTAACCTTAAGTATACTTTAGCTGAATTTATTGATTTATGGATTAGATATTCACAAACATTTTACGCTGATAAAAATGTCATTTCATCAGGGCTAAATCAAATTAACGGGAATACAAAATCGGAAATCAAGGCCCAACTACGTTTTAAACTCTAAATCTCTTGTTTCTTTCCTCTTCTTACTTTCATATCTTTTATATTCAGCTGCATAGAAGTAATACCTCTAAAACAATTTTCATCCACCGAGTAACAGATATCAAAAAAGTCTCCCGAATGTATATAGTCGTATTGATTTGCCTGCTGAAAAGCGATGGCTGCAAAATTCCTAAAAGGATCCTTTTCCTGAATTAACGATAGTTTTAAATGTTCTTTACTAACACCGACAATTCGTCCTTCTCCATTATCTGCCACATCGTGAGTTATAAAAACCGGAGCCATATTTTCAGGGCCAAAAGGTTGAAACTGTTTTAAAATACGGTTAAATTTAGGGGTTATATCATTAAGGTTCAACTCAGCATCTATCTCAACCTGAGGGATAAGCTGATCTTTGGTAATGGTTTCGCTAACCACCTTCTCAAAACGTTCGCGAAATTCATCCACTTTATTAATTTGTAACGTTAACCCCGCGGCATACATGTGTCCGCCAAAATTTTCCAACAAATCGCTGCATGCTTCAATCGCCTGGTAGATATCAAATCCGATAACCGATCTTGCTGAACCGGTAGCAAACCCGTTTGATTGGGTCAAGACTATGGTTGGCCTGTAATAGGTTTCAATTAATCGTGAAGCTACAATGCCCACAACTCCTTTATGCCAATCCGGATGATATAAAACCGTCGTCTTTCTCTCTCCCATCTCCTGTTCTTGGGCTAGTATTCTTAAAGCTTCCTGGGTAATATGACGGTCGATATTTTTGCGTGCATCATTAAAATAGTTTACACTATTAGCAGCAGTTCTTGCTTTTGCCGAATTCTTTGATAATAATAATTCAACTGCTTTATCTGCAGACTCCATTCTTCCGGCCGCATTAATTCTTGGCCCAATTTTAAATACAATATCATCAATACTAATAGTCTTTCCTTTCAACCCCGCGAGATTTATTATTGATTTTAATCCTTGCCTGGGTTTTTCATTTAGCTGAATTAACCCATAGTAAGCTAAAATTCTGTTCTCATCAACAATGGGAACAATATCCGACGCGATGCTAACTACCACTAAATCAAGATACGTAATTAATTTTTCAAAAGGGATATTATTTGTTCTGGCATAAGCCTGAATCAGTTTAAACCCGACTCCACATCCGGACAATTCTTTAAAGGGATAGTTGCAATCGCTACGCTTAGGATCAAGCACAGCTGTTGCACAAGGCAGTTCATTGGCAGGGTAATGATGATCACAAATAATAAAATCGATACCCTGTTTCCGGGCGTATTCTACTTTTTCATTTGCTTTTATTCCACAATCCAAAGCAATTATTAACGAATAATTATTTTCCTGTGCATATTGAACACCCTGTGTAGAAACCCCATATCCCTCACTATACCTGTCGGGGACATAATAACCAACATTATCATAAAAATCTTTTAAAAAGGTATATACTAAGGCAACGGATGTTGTTCCATCCACATCATAATCGCCATATATTAAGATATTCTCATTATTTTGAACAGCCCTCTCAATGCGATCAATAGCCAGGTTCATATCCTTCATTAAAAAAGGATCATACAAATTTTCAAGGCTTGGACGAAAAAATGCTTTCGCCTGGTCAAATGTTTTAACTCCCCTTTGAACCAAAAGAGTTGCTAAAACAGGTTCTATATTTAATTCTTTGGCTAATTTCTGTACGTCTTCTTCATTGCCCTGTGGTTTTAGTACCCATCTTTTTTCCATATATAATTTTCATATTTTTTACTTTTTTAGGTTCATCCCGAATACTTCTTTAATCTTTAATTTTAAAACATCTTTTACCTTCTCGTAATCAACCTTTTTCCCCAACTCCTTCTCCATTGATGTTACTCCCTTGTCTACAAATCCACAAGGATTAATATGATTAAAATATTCGAGATTGGTGTTCACATTAAATGCAAATCCATGCATGGTAATAAACCGGCTTGCTTTAACACCAATTGCACAAATTTTGCGGGCGTTGGCATTGTCGGCATCCAGCCAAACACCTGTTGCACCCGTCAACCTTCCGGCATAAATTCCAAACTCTTCCAGCGTTAGAATTATTGATTCCTCCAATTTAGCAATATATTGTTTTACCTGCAAGTTAAATCTTTCCAGATCAATTATCGGATATCCGACAATTTGTCCGGGGCCATGGTATGTAATATCTCCACCACGATTAATTTTATAATACGTGGCATTAATTTTTTTTAGGAACGCATCACTAATTAATAAGTTATTTTGTTGTCCGCTTTTTCCCAAGGTATAAACATGCGGGTGCTCACAAAGTATCAATTTATTATCTATAGGCACCTGCTTATTAGCTGGCAAATCCCTGTTTTTGGCTTTGATCTGTAAAAAGTCGGAAAAAATTTCTTCCTGGTAATCCCAGGCTACTTTATAATCAACCAAACCTAAATCGATATACTGAACATCAATACTTTTCATTTTCAATTACTCTGTTTAACATGTTTTTCAGCCTGATAAGAAGATCTTACCAACGGGCTGCTTTCAACAAACCGGAATCCTTTTTCCAATCCTGCCTCCCGATATTGGTCAAATTTCTCTGGTTCAACATACTCTTTTACAGGCAGATGATTTGCTGAAGGGGCTAAATATTGTCCAATGGTCATTACTTCACAGCCCACAGCGATTAAATCATCCATGGTTTGTAAAACTTCCTCTTCCGACTCACCTAACCCAAGCATTATTCCTGACTTTGCAGTAATTCCCGACCGGGAGATATATTCTAAAACGCTGAGACTTCTTCTGTAACGTGCTTTAGTCCTTATTTGTGAAGTTAATCTTTCGGTTGTTTCCAGGTTGTGCGAAATAACTTCAGGCTTAGCATCAATAACCTTTTGAATAAACTCTCCATTCCCGTCAAAATCAGGGATAAGGGCTTCAATGGTTGTATCAGGATTAACCTCCTTAATTTTCATTATTGTTTCTGCCCAAAATGCAGCACCTCCATCATTAAGGTCATCACGGTCTACTGAAGTAATTACACAATGCTTAACATTCATTAAACGAACCGATTCGGCAATCCTTTTAGGTTCATCCCAATCGGGAGGCAACGGTTTGCCTGTTTTTACCCCACAAAATTTACATGAGCGGGTACATATATCCCCTAAAATCATAAACGTTGCGGTTCCCCGGTTCCAGCATTCACCAATATTCGGACAATTGCCACTGGTACAAATCGTATGTAAATGATATTTTTCAACAATATTTTTTACTTTCGAATAAGATTCTCCTTTAGGCATTTGCATCTTCATCCATCGTGGTAATCTACGCCTGTTATTTCTTCCGGAATCCATAATCACAGAATATTTAATCCTTCATTTTTAATTATCATACAAAATTAAATTATTCTAAATAAAAACAGGTATGATTTATGATTTTATCCATAAGACCAGCTAAAGCGGCCTAAAATTCAACACTTTATATTTTTATTAAATACATATAATCAATAACTTGTTCAAAATTAATATATTGATCTATCTATACATCCATAAATTAATGATTAAATTATATCTTTGTACCGTTTTTTACAAATACCATTTAATACTAAAATAATATATGATGAACTTAGAGTTGAGCGAACAGGAAATAATTCGCAGACAATCATTAGAGGAGTTGAAAAAGTTAGGGATTAACCCCTATCCTGCAGAAGAATTTGAGAGCAATACAAATTCACAGGAAATATTATCCCATTATGATACGAATAAGAACAATTTTCAAGATGTAAGTATTGCCGGCCGAATCATGAGCCGCAGAATAATGGGTAATGCCTCATTTATTGAACTACAGGATGATAAAGGAAAAATTCAGGTTTACATTAAGCGTGACAACCTATGTCCTGATGAAGATAAGACACTTTATAATACGGTATTTAAAAAATTATTAGATATTGGTGACATCATTGGTATTAAAGGAAATGTTTTTGTTACAAAAGTAGGAGAAACGTCAGTAAATGCCACAGAGCTAACACTGCTAAGCAAATCGATAAAACCTTTACCGGTAGTAAAAGAAAAAGATGGTAAAATATATGATGCTTTTTCCGATGCAGAACAGCGTTACCGCCAACGTCATCTGGATTTAATTGTGAATCCTTCGACCAAAGAAGCTTTTGTAAAAAGGACAAAGCTAACCAATTCGATGCGTGGGTTTCTAAACAACAAAGGGTATCTGGAGGTTGAAACACCTATTCTTCAACCTCTTTACGGAGGAGCAGCTGCGCGTCCATTTAAAACATTCCATAACACATTAGATCAAACCTTATATTTACGTATTGCTAACGAACTTTACTTAAAACGACTAATTGTAGGTGGTTTTGAAGGGGTCTATGAATTTGCCAAAGATTTCCGCAACGAAGGGATGAGTCGTTTCCATAATCCGGAATTTACCCAGATGGAGCTTTATGTAGCCTATAAAGATTACAACTGGATGATGGATTTAGTGGAAGAGATGGTGGAAAAAATCGCTATTGACATTCACGGAACAACAAAAGTAAACGTCGGCAACCACGAAATTGATTTTAAACGTCCATGGAAAAGATATACTATGTTCGAGGCTATTGAAGAATTTACCGGAATAGATATTTCGGAGATGGACGAAAAGAAACTGGCCAAAACCGCTAAAAATCTTGATGTGGAAATTGATGAAACGATGGGCAAAGGGAAGCTTATTGATGAAATTTTCGGAGAAAAATGTGAGTCAAAACTTATACAACCCACTTTTATAACCGATTATCCCATCGAAATGTCTCCGCTAGCAAAAAAACACCGAAGCAAAGAAGGGTTGGTTGAACGTTTCGAAGCCATTTGTAATGGAAAAGAAATTTGCAATGCCTATTCGGAGCTAAATGACCCCATCGACCAGCGCGAACGTTTTGAGCAACAATTAATCTTAGGTAAACGGGGTGATGAAGAAGCCATGGTGCTAGACGAAGATTTCTTACAAACCATTGAATATGGTATGCCGCCAACAGCGGGACTGGGTATTGGAATCGACCGCTTAACGATGATCATGACCGATTCACCATCGATTCAGGATGTATTATTTTTCCCGCAAATGCGTCCCGAAAGAAAAGCACAAAAAGATGAACCGGCAAAATATATGGAGCTCGGAATCCCTGAAGAGTGGGTGCCTGTTGTTCAAAAATCGGGTTATTTAACCGTAGAAAGTATGATGGATGTTAATCCGGGAGCTTTGCATCAAAAGTTATGCGGAATCAATAAAAAACATAAATTGGGATTAAAAAACCCCAGTCAGGAAGACGTAAAAAACTGGATTGAAAATATGAATAAAACAGCATGAGTCAGGAACCTAAAATAGCAGTATTAGGTGGTGGTAGCTGGGCGACAGCAATTATTAAAATGCTGCTCGAAAATACCAATCATATTCATTGGTATATGCGAAGCAAAGAAAAAATTGAGTTTATCAAACAACATAAACACAACAACTTTTATTTAAGCGCTGTTTCCCTCGACACTCAGAAAATTTCATTTTACAGCAATTTAAGTGATGCTGTGGAAAATGCAGATATTCTTATTTTTGCTATACCATCTGCTTTTCTTAAATCGGCACTGGAAAACTTATCCAATGACATAAGCCATAAAACCATCGTTTCTGCTATAAAAGGAATTGTTCCTGATGAAAATCTAATTATTGGGGAATTCTTCAATCAACATTATCAGGTTCCTTTCGATAATTTTTCAGTAATTTCCGGCCCATGTCATGCTGAGGAAGTGGCCTTTGAACGGTTATCGTACCTTACCATAGCTTCGCAAAATTTAAAAATTGCCCGCCAGATTGCCGATTTATTATCTACGCATTATATCAAAACAAGTATTTCGGACGATATTTACGGAACGGAATATTCGGCAGTTTTAAAAAATGTTTTTGCTATTGCAGCAGGTATTTGTCATGGATTGGGCTATGGCGACAATTTTAATGCAGTTCTTATTGCCAATGCCATACAGGAGATAAAACGATTTGTAGATGCTGTGCACCCTATTCAACGAGACATTAAAGGCTCAGCCTATTTAGGCGATTTAATGGTTACTGCATATTCTCAATTTAGCCGGAACAGAACCTTTGGAAATATGATTGGAAAAGGCTATTCTGTAAAATCAGCACAATTAGAAATGAATATGATTGCCGAAGGTTATTATGCTGTAAAATCAATCGTTGAAATCAACAAAAGATATATAGTAAACATGCCCATTACCGAAGCTGTTTACAACATTCTGTACGAAAAAATTTCTCCTGCAATAGAAATAAAGTTACTTACTGAAAATTTACGATAAAAATTGTTTGCAATGAAAAACATTCAAATCGACATACGTAATATTTTGCCTTTTATTCAATCGGAAAAATTAAATGTCTACAAAACGCTGATTAAAGAAAAAGTGCAAATGCTAGATGAAAAAACCGGCAAAGGAAACGATTTTCTTGGTTGGTTAGACCTTCCGAAGAATATTACTCAACAAGAAATGGATGATATCAAAAATACCGCTACGGATCTACAAAAAAAATCAGATGTAATTGTGGTTATAGGAATCGGAGGATCTTACCTCGGTTCAAAAGCAGTTATTGAAGCACTTTCCGGGCATTTTAAAAAAAGAACTTCATCTCCAGAAATAATTTTTGCCGGACATAATCTATCAGAAGATTATCATTACGAATTAGCAGAATATCTAAAAGATAAATCTTTTTCCATTATTGTAATTTCTAAATCAGGAACCACAACCGAACCAGCGATAGCATTCAGGATTTTAAGAAAAGAACTCGAAGAAAAAGTAGGGAAAGCTGCATCGCAAAAAAGAATTGTTGCCATAACCGATGCAGAAAAAGGAGCCCTAAAAACATTAGCAACACAGGAAAATTACAAAACGTTTACAATTGCCGACGACATTGGGGGACGGTATTCGGTATTAACTCCTGTAGGGCTATTACCTATTGCTTGTGCAGGATTTAATATCGAAGAGCTTATTAACGGAGCTAAAAAAATGCTTGAGATTAGCAATACAGCTCCATTTGACAAAAATCCGGTTTATCAATATGCGGTGAGCCGTCAATTGCTTTATCAAAAAGAAAAAAACATTGAAATCCTTGCTAACTATGATTTACGCTTAAACTTTATTGCCGAATGGTGGAAACAATTATTTGGCGAAAGTGAAGGAAAAGAGCATAAAGGAATTTTTCCGGCAAGTGTTAGCTTTACAACCGACCTGCATTCATTAGGTCAATATATTCAGGAAGGACGAAGAAACATCTTTGAAACCGTTATGTCGATTGAAGAAAACAATTTTACATTAGAAATACCTTCTGACAAAGATAATTTTGATAAACTCAACTATCTGGCAGGTAAGCCCATTGACTTTGTGAATAAAATGGCTGATAAGGGCACTATGCTGGCCCATATCGATGGAGAAGTGCCCAATATATCAATTACAATACCCCGGCTTAACGAGTTCTTTATTGGGCAATTATTATATTTTTTTGAAAAATCATGCGCTATCAGTGGATATTTTTTAGAAATCAATCCATTTAACCAGCCAGGAGTTGAAGCCTATAAAAACAATATGTTTGCTTTACTGGGAAAACCCGGATTTGAAGAAAAATCAAAAAAGATGAGACAACGAATAGAAAAAAAATAAAAAATCAACTTTTTATCTCAACATTAATTTTAGATAATTTCTCGTTAATAAGTACCATTTTATTCATATTCCCAAACGAAAAGAAATCCTGTTTATCGTTAAGGAAGTAGTATATCTTTAAAGTATTCTTAAAAACTTTCTGGCTTTGCCTTAAATCATTCTGTTCTAGCAAGATATCGCCATGTTCACTTAATAATTCGGCTAAAGTTGATAATTGCCCGGATGTCAATTTCTTTTTCTGTTTTAATGCATCCATAAAAAAGTCTTCGGAAACAGAGAAAACAAAATCAGAATCCAGATGGAAATATTCCAAAAGTGTTTTATCAATCTTTTCCAACGCTTCGCGAAATCGTCCTTTCCTTTTTAATTCAATTAAAAAAGAAAGCACTTCCGAAACTTCATCGATAAGTTTTAAAACTTCATTATTATCCACAAGTTATGCCGGTTTATTTATTTTTTAACTAAAGCGAGGTTAGTAATGTAAATTTATAAATCTTAGCCTACAAAATCGAATGAAAAGTTATTTTTTTGATAAAACATTCAACATGTTTTATGAATAAATTAAGATTACAGATTAATATTCATTTCAAATTGTTTATTTTTACGCGCAACTAAAAAATGAATTATGACTGGAAATTCTCTTGAAGTTTTAGATAAAATTCATCTCAATTTTAGTCAGGGTGGATTATTGTTTATGAATATTACACTGGCATTTATTATGTTTGGTGTAGCACTTGAAATTGACTTTAAAAGTTTTAAAAAAATAATAAAAAAACCCAAATCATTAATCACGGGCGTTATCTCTCAATTTTTTTTATTGCCTTTTATCACGTTTATCTTTATTCTGATTATAGAACCTACACCTGCCGTAGCCTTAGGAATGATACTGGTATCTTCTTGTCCGGGAGGCAATATTTCAAATTTTATATCTTCAATGGCCAAGGCAAATATTGCTTTATCTGTCAGCATGACTGCTGTAGCAACTTTAGGGGCCATTTTTATGACGCCTGTAAATTTCGCTTTTTGGGGTGGTTTATATGCAAAATCCCATCCATTATTAAGGCCCATTGAAATTGATCCGTTTCAAATGTTCCAAACGGTTTTTATTATTTTAGGAATTCCCTTACTCATAGGAATGCTATTTGCAAAAAAATTCCCCGAATTAACCAATAAAATCAAAAAGCCTATTAAAGTTCTCTCTTTATTAATTTTTGCCGGCTATGTTGTAGCTGCATTATCCAATAACTTTAGTTATTTTATTAAATATATTCATCTAATTGCACTGATTGTTTTTATTCATAATGCATTGGCATTATTAACCGGTTTTACATTTAGTTCAATTCTAAAAGTTCCAAGGAGAGACAGACGTTCAATTTCCATAGAAACGGGTATTCAGAATTCAGGTTTGGGATTAGTGCTTATATTTAACCCCAAAATTTTTCCTCCCGAATTAGAATTAGGAGGTATGGCATTTATAGCTGCCTGGTGGGGTATCTGGCATATTGTTGCCGGAATAGGAATAGCCTCCCTTTGGTCCAGAAAAAAAATTGAGGAATCATAAATTCATTTTATTTTATGGCAATAAGTAGAGAAACTATAGAGAAAAAAAAACTGGGATATACAATTTTAAGGCCATATGTAAATTTTGTTACTAAAATCTATTTCAGAACAACGGTTCATAATTTAGATAATATCCCCAAAGATGATGTAATTATTTTTGCACCCAATCATCAAAATGCCTTGATGGATGCCTTAGCTATTCTTGCTACGGTTAAAACTGAACCTGTTTTTTTAGCCCGGGCCGATATCTTCAAAAAGAAATCCATCGCTAAAATTCTTACTTTTCTAAAAATACTTCCTATATACCGAATCAGGGACGGAAAAGAAAGTCTGAAAAATAATGAACAAATATTTCGAAAGACAGTAGATGTACTAAAAAATAAAAACGGACTGGTTATTCTTCCTGAAGGAAACCATGCCGGAATAAGAAAATTACGGACGTTAAAAAAAGGAATTTCAAGAATTGCTTTCGAAGCTGAAGAAGCGAATAATTTTTCCTTTGATATTAAAATTATTCCTGTAGGTTTAGACTGGACTCACTATTCCAATTTCCGCAGCCGACTGTTTGTGAATTTCGGGCAACCTATCTCTGTTTCTGATTACTACGAAGAGTATAAGAACAATCCTCCCAGAGGGATGAATCTACTTCGCGAAAGAATCGCTGAAGAGTTAAAAAAGTACATGATTCATATCGAAAGTGAAGATTATTATGAGATGTTTGATATTATCAGGTATCTATATCTTCCACAAATGATTAAAAAAATGGGGTTAAAAAAGAACAAACAACCCTACAACTTTTATGCACAGAAAAAAATTATTAATGCCTTAAATCAATTTACTGAAGAAAACACCGAAGAAGCCAGCTCCCTTTATAAGTTAACGCATCGATATGGATATTTATTAAGGAAATTAAATCTTCGTCACTGGGTCTTTCAAAAAAAGAATTTTACTGTTACAGGATTAATCGGACAATCATTATTGGCTATACTTCTTTTACCTGTTTATCTTTATGGATCTATTCTTAACTATCTACCTTATAAAATTCCGGTTTGGGCAACTAAAAAAGTTAAAGATCCTCAATTTGTGAGTTCTTTTAGAACAGTTATTGCTCTGCTGTTGTTTCCTGTTTATTATATTATTCTGGCTATTATTGGAACCAACATTTTCAGTTCAGGTTGGATAATTTTAGCCTTTATTCTTACCTTACCCTTCTTCGGGCTATTTGCTTTTCATTATTTTATAGGAATAAAAAAATTACTGGCCAAAATCAGGTTTAAGTTTATGCAGTGGTTTAAAAATAAGGATTTACTCGAAACAGAAGGGTTGTTCGCTCAAATTACAAGTAAGATGGATAAAATAACAGACCACGAATAAATATCCCTTATCGATAAGAATAAGCTGTTCCGTATAAAATGGTAAATGGTATTTCACCAAAGGCAATATGTACTTTTTTATCGGTGATCAAAACCATTTCGCCATTCACGAGTGCTGCTTTTCTTCTTAAAATAATTGTTGCGGAACGTTCAAGGCTTTTGATTGAAGAATAATTCCGCTCACTTCCTTCAGCTCTGGCCTCTAACTTTGCTACTTCAATCATCCCATCCACATCATCAGGATCATAAGTAACTTTAACCTTTCTGTAATCATTTATTTCCCTGACCGTTTTAGGTTCCTCGTTTAAAACCTCCATCTGTCCCGACTTATATTCAATCTTATAAACCAGGCGCTGATCCATTTGATTTACTTTGGTTTCACCAGGAAGTGAATAATAGATATTATTTTGATAAATTCTTTTTATATCAACCTGCATAACGGTTTCGTCATGTAAATAAATCTTATCTGCTATAATATCTTCTTCATTAACCTCTTTGCCAGACAAATCTTTTGCATCAACCTTATTTGTTTTTGTAGTATCAGGTTCATCCGGTAAAATTACCTGCGCACTTAAAGGTATATTCAGAAACAGAAACAATATGAATAAAACAAAGATTTTCATATATATTTTAATTAGTAGATCAAACAACATTACAAAAATACGTTAATTATTAAAAATTTCAACCTAACAAGTATCCAAAATCATGCCAGTATAAAAAAGACTGTCTCGATAATTGAGACAGTCTCTTTTCTGGAATATAGTTGTTATTAATTATTTCAAATTATTTTTTTTAATAAAATCATTAACTGCCTGAGATAAGTCTGGTTGACCAATTTCCTGAAGGTCATAGCCTATTTTTACAGTAGGCTTATTAATTTTCACAATGCGTGTTAGATCAATTGGTGTTGCAATAACAACAGCATCACAAGGGGTTTTCTCAATGGTTGCTTCAAGATCTTTTATCTGTTGATCGCCATATCCCATTGCTGGTAATAAGGTACCAATATTAGGATAAATTTTAAATGTTTCAGCTAATTTACCAACAGCATATTCCCTTGGATCAACCAGTTCAGAAGCACCACATTTATTGGCAGCAACAGTACCGGCACCAATTTTCATTTCACCATGTGTCAATGTTGGTCCGTCTTCAATAACTAATACTTTTTTCCCTCTTACCAACTCCGGTTTATCAATGGTAAGTGGAGAAGCACCATCAACAACCACTGCATCAGGATTAACTTTAGCAATATTGTCTCTTACAATTTGAATTGCCGGGGCATCGGCAGAATCCATTTTATTAATAACTACATAGTCTGCCAAACGTAAAGTAGCTTCACCGGGGTAATAAGACAGTTCGTGTCCTGGTCGGTGTGGGTCAACAACTGTAACCATTAAATCCGGCTTATAAAAAGGAAAGTCGTTATTTCCACCATCCCAAAGAATAACATCACAACCATCAGGATCATTTTCTGCTTCTCTTAAAATGGCTTCATAATCAACTCCTGCATAAATAACATTTCCGCGTTGTACATGAGGTTCATATTCTTCCATTTCCTCAATAGTACATTTATGTTTTGCTAAATCATCAATTGTTGCAAAACGTTGAACCTTTTGGGCTACAAGGTCACCATAAGGCATCGGATGTCGAATAGCTACAACTTTCAGCCCTTGCTCCATCAACAATTCAATAATACGACGTGAAGTTTGTGATTTACCACAACCTGTACGAACAGCACCAACAGCAATAAGTGGTTTCGTGCTTTCAATCATCGTTTTGCCCGGACCTAATAAAACAAAGTTAGCTCCTGCAGCATTAACCATTGCACCAATATTCATTACAACCTGATAAGGTACATCACTGTATGAAAATACACAATCTTCAACATTTAATTCTTTGATTAATCTTTCTAAATCATCCTGAGCATAAATTGGAATGCCATCGGGATATAAACTACCCGCTAACTCGGCAGGATATTTTCGCCCGTCGATATCCGGAATCTGAGCTGCAGTAAAAGCAACTACATTATAATCATCATTATCTCTGTAATAAGTGTTAAAATTGTGGAAGTCTCTTCCAGCGGCTCCGATAATAAGAACATTTTTCTTTGCCATAATTTCTCCTTTTTTATGTTTTAAAATATTAACTTTTTTAAAAAATTGCTTAACAAAGTTAATTTTTAAACCGAAAAATCATAACTTTCAGGGGTTAAAGTTATTTTCAGCCAAATGGACAAGCATAATATAAATAAGATTTTTCGTTATTTTTCAGGTAGTTCAAAAATAGATTTTTAAAAATATGTTAAGAAACATATGAAATAAATAAAAAATTATTTAAGGTTTGAACAATTTGCTAAAAACAAACTTTAACTTAGTAAACATTAGATTTTATAGCGTCAAATAATATATCCGATGAACTTTTTAGCACACATATATCTTTCAGGAAAAGAGGAACAAATAAAGATTGGCAACTTTATGGGGGATTATATCAAAGGGAAAGCTTTCCATATTTACCCTGATAAGATAAAAGAGGGAATCTTATTGCATCGTTATATTGACAGCTTTACAGATAGCAATAAAAATACCATTGAAGCGAAACAACTTTTCACCCCAAAATACCGAAAATACTCAGGAATTATTATTGATATTATCTACGACCATTTTTTGGCAGGTAACTGGGAGCAATTTTCTTCTATTCATCTAAAAGATTATATTGAAGATTTTCATCAGCTATTATACAAATATCAAGAAATGATGCCTTCCGATGTTCAGGAAATGTTTCCCCGGTTAATCAGGAATCAGCGTTTATATTCATACCGCAAGGTTGAAGGCATTAAAGATGTATTTAGCACTATGGCAAAATACACCTCTTTACCTGAACATTCTGAATTTGCAATAATTACTCTTCAGGAGAATTATGGATACCTGAAAAATTTATTTTTTAAATTTTTCAAAGAAATTATTTATTACATAGAAACAGTCCATAACGTCGACTTGACCAGTGAATAGGCTCTGTTTAGCAATTATTGCATTTTGATTTTTCCAATTATTTTCATTAATTTGTAACATCTAACTAAACTAACACTGCCATATTTTTGGTAAGCCCCCTTTTATTTTAGGGATTTAATTACTTTCACTTTTGTGTAAGTAATAATTATTCAAAATAAGTGTTTTGACTTATTCATGGAGTTGTTGTGATTATAAATAAAAACGAGGAAATGTTATGGTGGATAGAATTAATGAAGAAAAAGTAAAAATAAGCCCAAAGGCTAACCGAATATTAGACTTGCTTTTACAAGAAAACCCAAAATTAAATGATATCCTTTCTCTATCTGAGCAAGAAGCTACAGATCAATTAAAAAAATGGGCTGAAGAAGAACTAAAACAAAATAATCTAGCTTACAAATATTACCAGGGAGAGTTAAAGGGGAGAAAACCTTACGAAAAATTAAAGTGGAAAGATTTTGCGTCAATCAGAATGCTGGATTATATTAACTATGCAAACCTTGAATACGAAGATCTCAACTTAAGAGGAAAAAAAGATATTAGCAATCCTTTTCGGGTGTTGTGGCTTGCAGCTAACCATGGAAACGGCGGAGGTGATTACTTATTTTTTCTTGACATGCTTGAGCTTTTCAGACAGTTTAACGGAAAAAACAAGCTTAACAAGCCTGGTACAGTTCAGGTGCAGGAATGGATGGACAGACATCCTTCGGGATTAGATCAGGAAATTATTGAGGCCAGAAAAGAAAACAAACAACGCATTTTAAAAATTATTCTGGAAATGATTGATTCCGGAGAAGTTAAGTCCAGCAGCTTTTCTTTTGAGTCGGGAGCACCCTTTGAAGAAAAAATGAAGAAGATGAATGAATGGTGGGAGTCTAAGCTTTTCCATTTAAAATTTGCTGTACGCAAACCCGACCTTTTGAATAAGATGCTAGATTACTCTCTTGATCCGGAAACCATGCAAACGTTGCATGCAGCTAAAGAAGCAGGAATTCCTTTTTTTGTTAATCCCTATTATCTTTCATTACTCGATACTAAAGACCGCACTAAGGCTGATTTAGCTATCAGAGATTATATTATTTACAGTCAGGAACTTATTGATGAGTTTGGACATATTGTAGCATGGGAAAAAGAGGATATTGTTGAACCCGGAAAGCCAAATGCTGCCGGATGGCTACTTCCTTCAGATCATAACATCCACCGACGTTATCCCGAAGTGGCCATATTAATACCTGATTCGATGGGAAGAGCTTGTGGAGGGCTATGTGTTTCTTGTCAACGAATGTATGATTTTCAAAGAGGAAATCTAAACTTCAACCTGGACAAACTAAAACCTACTGAAACCTGGCCCAAGAAACTTATCCGTTTATTAAAATACTTTGAAGAAGACACCCAGCTCAGAGATATTCTCATAACAGGAGGGGATGCTTTAATGAGCTCTGATAAATCGCTGAAAAGAATTCTTGATGCGGTTTACGATATGGCTTTGATTAAAAAGAAAAACAACAAATATTTAAAAGAGGGTGAAAAGCATGCTGAAATGTTACGTGTAAGACTGGGAACAAGACTACCTGTTTACCTACCGCAAAGGCTTACGGATGAACTTGCTGGAATTTTATCTGAATTTAAACAAAAAGCATCGAAAATAGGGATTAAACAATTTGTTATTCAAACACACTTTGAATCCGCAATGGAAGTTACTCCCGAAACGGTAACTGGGTTAAAAAAACTAATCTCTGCCGGATGGACCATAACGAATCAAATGGTTTTTACTACAGCTGCTTCGCGGCGCGGACATACTGCTAAACTAAGAAAAGTTCTTAATGACGCAGGGGTATTAACCTATTACACTTTCTCTGTAAAAGGATATATGGAAAATTATCACAATTTTGCAACCAATGCAAGAGCAGTGCAAGAGCAGCTTGAAGAAAAAAGATTAGGCGTTATTCCTAAAGAGTATAATGAGCTGGTTCATACATTCCCCGAAAATGGCGAAAATATGATAGAAAATATAAACGCTCTCCGGGAGAAAGCAGATATCCCATTTCTTGCCACAGACAGAAATGTACTCAATCTTCCGGGAGTTGGCAAAAGCCTAACATTCAGAACTGTAGGAATCACCAGACAAGGCAGAAGAATACTTGAATTTGATCATGATGCCAATAGAATACATAGTCCTATAATCGATCAAATGGGAAAAGTTATTATAGTTGAATCAAAACCTATTGGAGAATACCTGAACCAGATTGAAGAAATGGGTGAAGACATAAATGAATATAAAAATTTATGGGGCTACACCATTGGAGAAACCGAAGAAAGAATGCCTATATATATTTATCCTGAATACGATTTTAAGATTACAGAAGAATTTACAAACCTTGAACTACAAGAATAAGAAACTCTAAACAGATTGTCCAAAAAGGTTATAAACCAGTAAAGTTGAGAACATAAATTATTATCCTTTTTGAACAGCCTGTTTATCTTAACATCTCCAACCGGCTGGCATCCAGGCGTAAAAAGATAAATAGCAATAGGGTAAAAGCCCAAAGAGAGGATCCTCCATAACTAAAAAACGGAAGGGGGATTCCAATTACAGGAACAAGACCAATAGTCATTCCAATATTTATAGCGAAATGAAAAAATAATATAGAAACTACCCCATAACCATAAATGCGACTGAATGACGATCGTTGACGTTCGGCAAGGGATATGAGCCTTAGCAAAAGAATTAAAAATAATGTAACAATCGTAAGCGTACCCAAAAATCCCCACTCTTCACCAATTGTACAAAATATAAAATCAGTACTTTGTTCGGGAACAAAATCATATTTGGTTTGTGTACCTTTTAAGAACCCTTTACCTGTTAGTCCTCCCGAACCAATAGCAATTTTTGATTGATTAACATTATACTCAACACCAAGAGGATCGGATTCTAAACCTAATACAACATTAATTCTTTTTTGCTGATGGGGTTCAAGAAAATTATCAAAAAAATAATCCACAGAAAAGGTAAATACAATAGACCCAAAAAGAAAAATTAATAAAGCAAACACGTTTCTGATCTTATATCTTATGGCTAATATGGTATAAACCAAAGCTGAAAATCCTAAGGATATAAAAATTATATAATAGTATGATAATCCCGTTTCAAAAATATGATTTACACCAAAGGTTAATAAAGAAGATAGAATTAAGATCAACAATGCAATACCAGTATTTTTTAAGTTACGATGAATAAAAGCAAAAACAAGAAAAATCATCCCTATGGACAATAATATTATCGTCAATTTCTCCAGAACTAACGCAAGTATAAATAATATTATCATTAGCACTCCAAGTAAAAGAATCTCTATAGACAATCCCTCGCGAAACAAGACCAGGAAAAATACAAAATAAACTATAGCAGAACCTGTATCATTTTGAATAAATGTTAACAATGCAGGAGCAAAAATAAGGAATGCCAATCTCCAGTATGATTTAAAGGTGTTAATTTGCACATTATAAGTACTTAAATATCTTGCAATAGCAAGGGCTGTAGCTATTTTGGCAAACTCTGAAGGTTGAATTCTAAAGGTCCCAAACTGAAACCATGAACGTGCTGCATTTACCTCTACTCCAAAGAAAAGCACCAAAATCAATAATAAAATCATTAATCCATAAATGGCATAAGCAAAATAAGAGTAGAAATTGATATCAACAATAAAAACTAAAAAAGCAATAAGAATGGCTGCACTTATCCATATCATTTGTTTCCCATAGCGCATAGAAAAATCAAAGATACTCTGGTGTTCTTCGTTATATACTGCTGCATAAATATTTATCCAACCCAAAATAACCATCAGCAGATACAAAACTACCGACAACCAATCGATATTACTCCATATATTAATCCTTCTCCTCATCTGTTATATCCATCAAGTTTGCATCTAAAATATATTGTTCCCACCAGGGGATAGAAATTGTACCATTTAAATATTTTTCGATCATCAATCGGGCTGTAGGTGCAGCCCATGTACTTCCATATCCGCCATTTTCTATATAAACTGCAATGGCAATTTTAGGATCATCTTTTGGAGCAAAAGCAATAAAAATAGAATGATCCTCTCCATGGGGATTCTCAGCTGTTCCGGTTTTCCCACACACAACAATATCTTCCAGGTGTGCACTACGAGCGGTACTTCCACTTCCAGGCTCTCCATTAACCGCTAAATCCATTCCATCGATAACAATTTCAAAGTATGCTGAATCAATAAGTGTTTTGCGTTTTTCTGTAAACCGGGAATCTATCTCATAGTCACCTTCTATCTCTTTAACAACATGTGGAATATAATAATACCCCCGATTTGCGATGGCAGCAGTCATGTTAGCCATTTGCAACGGGGTAGTGCCAAGTTCTCCCTGTCCTATGGCCAAAGAAAGAACCGTTAACGAGCTCCAGCTTCTCTCCCCATAAATCCGATTATATAACTCTTTATTTGGAACAATTCCTTTCAACTCATTGGTAAAATCGGTATTTAATTTTTGTCCAAAACCAAAAGACATGATATATTTCTGCCATTGGTCAAATGAATCATGGATAGAAGCATATTTTTTATTATCCAGGATACTACGAAAAACATTACAATAATAAGTATTACAAGAAACCTGAATAGATTGTCTTAGATCGGTAGGAGATTTATGGAGATGACATCCAACTCTTATATTCCGTGCATAATAAGCTCCATTACAATCATATCTTGTTGCAGGAAAGATTACTTTTTCCTGCAAACCAATTAATGCATTGATAACCTTAAAGGTTGAGCCCGGAGGGTATTGAGCCATTAATGCACGATTAAATAAGGGTTTAAGAGTATCTGTCATTAAGTTTACATAATTCTCAGTCCTTTTACGTCCGATAAGCAAACCAGGATCATAAGCAGGGGAAGAAACAAGTGACAGGACTTCGCCTGTTGAAGGTTCAATAGCAACAATACTTCCAATCTTATTTTTCATTAATTTTTCACCATAGGCTTGTAAATCGACATCAATGGTCGAGATGATATTAGCTCCTACCTCAGCTTCTTTATCAAGTTTTCCTTCGGCATAAGGACCTTTAATCCGGTTATGTACATCAACCAGAAATACATTGACCCCTTTCTTCCCGCGGATACTTTCTTCATATGATTGTTCAATTCCGCTAATACCGATATAATCTCCCGATTTGTAGTAAGGATCGTGTTCAATAACTTTATCATTCACCTCTCCCACATAACCTAAAACATGGGCGGCAATATCTGAAGAATACTTTCTTAACGTTCGTGCCTGAACAAAGAAACCAGGAAATTTATAAAGTTTTTCTTGTAAGTGAGCATAGGTTTTTGAGGATACTTGCTTTAAAAAAATCGAGGATTTATACCCTGAATACTCTTTGGCTCTATTTATCGATTCTTTTACATATGCCTTATCAACATCCAGTATTTGACAAAACTCTGTGGTATCAAAAGGTTTTAATTGTAACGGATTAACCATTAAATCGTAAGCTGCTTCGTTATGAACCAACAATTTACCATTACGGTCGTATATTAATCCACGGGCCGGATATTGAGTTACATATCTAATAACATTATTACTGGCTGATAATTTATAGGTTGAATCTACTACCTGAAGCAGAAACAATCTAATGACATAAACTAACCCAACAAAAACAATTAGCAACCCAATAATATATCTCCTTACGGCAAATGTATCCACAAACCTCCTGTTTTAAAGTCGTTTATTATCCTTTCGGTAAAAATATTGTCCAACAAAAATTAACAGAATTGAAAAAAAGGAACTTAATAAAACCCTAAGCAATGTTGAAAAAAAATCTGAAAATCGAAAAACTTCTATATAAAATAAAAATAAATGATGGGCCAGAACTAAAATTGATGAATATTTTAGAAACCAGGTACCTCCGTAATATTTTAATTGAGGATAAGTTTCGGATTCATATCCATCTCGCGGGGCAATAATATTTAACACAAAAGGACGTAAGAAAGCCATAAACACAGTTGCCGAGCTATGCATTCCCAACGTATTGGAAAACAAATCGATTGAAATTCCCAGCAAAAAAGCTAAAACAAGCAACAGCCACTTAGGAGTTTCAAAAGGTAAAGTAAGAATAAAAACCACATAGATATAGGGATTAATATAACCGCTAAACTGTATATTGTTAAAGACAAATACCTGCAACAATACAAGTAAAATGAAATTTATTAGATATCGTGGAACCGTGTTAATCATTGGGATCTATTCCTTGTTGTTCTAAGTTAAGTTTTTCGTTTTGTGTAAGATTTCCAATAACATTTACATAATTTAACTGTTTGAAATCAGTGGACAATCTTACATAAATCGTATAAAAGCTACCACTTTTCTTTTCAAATTCTTCAATATAACCGATTAAAATCCCTTCGGGGTAAATGGATGAAAATCCACTGGTAATAATCGTATCTCCAAGCTGTATATCAACATGTAATGGAATTTCATTTAAGACAGCCGTTTGATAATCTTGTCCATCCCAGACTAATGAACCAAAATAACCATTTTTCTTAACCTTGGCACTAATCTTAAAATCAAGATTTAGGAGAGAGATTACTGTGGCAAAATTTTCAGATACTCCTTTAACTACTCCAACAATATTGCCATCAGATACGACAGCCATCTCTGGCTTTATTCCTTGCTTTTTGCCTTTATTCAGTGTAATAAAATTATGCTTTTTATTTACCGAATTGTTAACAACCCTTGCCGGCGTATAAAAATATCTTTGATTATATATTGTATCATTAACATTGCGAAAAAAAACATCATCGGATTTATAGGTTGATTCAATGATATTTAATAATCGGTTATTTTCTTCAACCAGTTGCTGATTGACCTCCTGTAATGAGAAATATTTCTTTAATCCGGACAGCTCCTGATGATATTTACCGGAAAGCTCCCGGGAAAAGTTTACCATTCGGGAACGTTGGTAGTTATTATTATTGACAAGTAAAGAAATAGAAAATATCTCGATAAGAATGAATAATAGTAAAAAATGTATTCGTAATAAAAAATTTAATAAACTTTTCATGTTAATTCATCTTATCAAAATTTCTGTTCTATCTCATCAGGAACGAAAATTTATCTGCATTTTTAAGGGCAATCCCGGTTCCTCTTGCAACAGCATGAAGAGGATCTTCTGCCACATGAAACTGAATTCCAATTTTGTCGGATAAACGTTTATCCAGTCCACGCATCAAGGCACCACCACCGGCCAAATGTATGCCTTCATTAACAACATCGGCATAAAGCTCCGGAGGTGTTTGTTCTAACACACTTAAAATAGCCGTTTCAACTTTCGAAATTGATTTATCTAAACAATGGGCTATTTCCTGATAAGAAATAGGTATTTCTACAGGCATGGCGGTCATTAAGTTTGGACCACGAACCACATAATCTTCGGGTGGATTTTCCAGTTCTGGTAAACAGGAGCCTACATTAATTTTGATTTCTTCGGCCGTACGTTCGCCAATCTTAATATTATGCTGATGGCGCATGTAAGCCTGTATATCGGCAGTAAAAGCATCACCGGCAATACGGATTGATTTATTACAAACAATACCACCTAAAGCAATAACGGCAACTTCTGTTGTTCCTCCTCCAATATCTACAACCATACTTCCTTTGGGTTCTTCAACATCTATTCCCATACCAATGGCTGCAGCCATAGGTTCATAAATCATAAATACATCTCTCCCACCGGCATGTTCTGAAGAGTCCCGTACAGCACGCATTTCAACTTCTGTACTTCCGGAAGGAATACAAACCACCATGCGCAACGAAGGAGCAAACATTTGTGGCTTACGATTTATCATTTTAATCATTCCTCGAATCATCTGCTCAGCAGCATTAAAGTCGGCAATAACACCATCTCTTAATGGTCTTATTGTGCGAATATTAATGTGTGTTTTACCGTGCATCTGACGAGCTTTCTTCCCAATGGCAACAAGTTTTCCTGTACTTTGTTCTACAGCTACTATTGATGGTTCATCCACCACGATTTTGTCGTTATGAATAATAATGGTATTAGCCGTTCCTAAATCAATCGCTAATTCCTGAGTAAAAAATGAAAACAATCCCATTATATATTATTTGTTAAATTATTTAAATAAATTATTTTAATGTTTAAAATGTCTTGTTCCGGTAAACACCATGCTCATGTTATGATGATTACAAAAATCAATGGATTCGTGGTCCCGAACTGAGCCTCCCGGCTGAATAACTGAAGATATTCCTGCCGAATGGGCTATTTCTACCGAATCGGCAAACGGGAAAAAGGCATCGGAAGCCATTACTGCTCTGTTTAAATCAAACGTAAAATTTCGGGCTTTTTCTATAGCTTGCTTTAAAGCATCAACTCGGGATGTCTGCCCCACACCACTTGCACAAAGCTGTTTATTTTTAGCTATAACAATCGTGTTTGATTTTGAATGTTTTACCACTTTATTGGCAAAAAGCAAATCTTCAATTTCTTTATCAGAGGCTGTGTGTTTGGTTACCGTATTTAAATCATGCTTATCTTCTATTTTCAAATCCTTATCTTGTACAAGCACACCGTTTAACATCGAACGAAACTGTGTATTAGAGAAAAAACTTGTTTTTTGTATTAAAATGATACGGTTCTTTTTTGATTTTAAAATATCCAAAGCATCTTCGTGATATGAAGGTGCAATAATAACCTCAAAAAATATTTTATTAATTTGCTCAGCTGTGGTTTTATCAACCGCTTTATTGGTAATTAAGATTCCTCCAAATGCGGATACCGGATCCCCGGCCAAAGCATCTTTCCATGCCTCGGTTAAATTATCCCTGGAAGCAATGCCACAGGCATTATTGTGTTTTAATATGGCAAATGTTGTTTCTTCAAATTCACTGATCAATTGAACAGCTGCTTCAATATCCAACAGGTTATTATATGAAATCTGTTTCCCGTGCAACTGCTCGAAAACCTCATCCAGTTTTCCAAAGAAAAACCCCTTTTGATGAGGGTTTTCACCATACCTTAACTCATTAAACGAAATAATACTTTGTTTAAATGCAGGAGAATTAAGCTCCTGATTAAAATAATTAAAGATTGCGGTATCATAATGAGAAGAAACATGAAAAGCTTTTAAAGCAAATTCCTTTCGATCACGTATAGATGTTTCTCCGTTATTTCCTTCCAAAATTGTGAGCAAATCCTGATATTGATCTTTAGAAGGAATAATTAATGTGTCCTTAAAATTCTTTGCTGTAGCACGAATTAACGAAATACCACCAATATCTATTTTTTCAATGATTTCTTGTTCAGAGGCATCTGATGCTACCGTTTGTTCGAAAGGATATAAATCAACGATAACCAGGTCAATGGCTGGGATGGCATAATTATCCAACTCTTTTTTATCTTCAGCATTATCTCTGCGCGCCAGGATTCCTCCAAAAACTTTTGGATGCAATGTTTTTACCCGTCCTCCTAAAATTGATGGATAGTTTGTTAAACGCTCTACGGGTGTTACCTGCACTCCTAATTTTTCGATAAATTTCTGGGTCCCTCCGGTTGAAAATATAGTAACATTTAGTTCATTAAGCTTATGAATAATCGGCTCTAAATCAGATTTATCATAAACTGAAATAAGTGCCGACTTTATTCGCTTTAAATCATTCATTTACACACAATTATTAAATTTTCACAAAAATAGTTAAAAATTCTCGATATTCTTTAACTTTACAAAGGTAAAAATCGGTAAATCTTTATCGATATTCTGCAGGATTGAATAACCTGATTGAATGTTCGAAAATAAGAATAATCAGGTAAAAAAAAAATTTGCTTATGTATATTTGTTAGCCTTTTGTTTTAACCATGATTATTTATAACGAATGCTCTATTTATTACTCATAAAAGAAAGTTTTCTTTTTGCCTTTAATGCGCTTAAAATTAATCGTTTAAGAACACTGCTAACCCTTTTAGGAATCACTATTGGTATTTTTGCTATTATTTCTGTTTTCACTGTTGTTGATTCGTTAGAAAACAATATTAAAACCAGCTTATCCTCTATGGGAGATGATGTGGTATATATACAAAAATGGCCATGGGCTCCTGAGCCGGGAGAGGAATATGCCTGGTGGGAATACTTAAACCGGCCGGTACCCTCATTAAAAGAATATGAATATATTAAAAAACGTTCAGAAAAAGCACAATATGTAAATTTTGCTGTTTCCTCGTTGCGAAAAGTAAAATATAAAAACTTTACGGCAACGGATGTAATTATCTGGGCAAACACGCACGAATTTGAAAATATCAGAACTTTTGAATTAGAGGGCGGTCGATATTTTACCCCTTTCGAGTCAGCTTCCGGTAAAAATATATGTTTAATTGGCGATCAAATCGCAACCGACCTTTTTAAAAATATTGAGCCCGTTGGAAAAGAAATCAAAATCCAGGGTCGAAAAATTACCATTGTTGGAAAAATTAAAAAAGAAGGGAAAGATATCCTTAATACAGGAGGGAGTCTTGATGAGATGATTGTTTTGCCCGTAAATTTTGCAAAAACCTTAATGGATATAAAAAGCGATAATACGAATCCGATGATTATGGTCAAAGCAAAAGAAGGAATTTCAATCCCTGAATTCAAAGATGAACTGAGAAGTATCTTACGATCTGTACGTACATTACACCCACAAGAAAAAGATAATTTTGCATTAAACCAATCCAGTATATTAGATAGTGTTTTTAAAAGTATTTTTGGGGTCATCAACCTGGCCGGTTGGTTAATTGGGGGTTTCTCAATTTTAGTTGGAGGTTTTGGAATTGCAAACATAATGTTTGTTTCGGTAAAAGAAAGAACCAACTTAATAGGTATACAAAAAGCTTTAGGAGCAAAACGATTTTTTATACTCTTTCAATTTTTATTTGAGTCAGTTCTTTTATCATTGGTAGGTGGAGTTATTGGATTATTTTTTATCTATTTTGGTAGTTTGTTTGCCAATACGCAAACCGAACTCAACATTGCACTGACTTTTGGAAACATTCTATTAGGACTAACCATTTCGATTGTGATTGGTATTATATCAGGCTTTGCTCCTGCAAGATCAGCTGCCCGGTTAAATCCTGTTGAAGCGATAAACACTGCTTTTTAAAAATTTTAAGATGCAAATATCTTAAATATGCTAACGATTCATTATATTTACACCTGATTATTAAAATCTAAAAACAAAAAACCTGAATTATGATGAAAAAAGTATGGGGATTATCAATTATCGCTTTAGTATTATTTTCTTGCGGCACAAAACAACAAAAAGAAAATCAGGAAACAACTACAGATGAGTTAACAGTAATATCTGTTGATAAAGTTTTATCAAACACCAAAGATTATGTCGAGAAAGAACTAGTGGTGGAAGGTTTGGTAAATCATGTTTGTTCGCATAGCGGCAAACGAATGTTTATTTTAGGAGAAAACCCTGACAAAACATTAAGAATTACACCCAATGAAAAGATTGGCGTTTTCGAAAAGAGGCTTGAAGGAAATACGGTTAGGATAAAAGGGGTATTAAAAGAATTAATTATTGATGAAGATTATGTAGCACAACTTGAGAAAGAAGTTGCAGAAGGAATGGACAACGAAGCACTTCATGATCATTCGGGAGGAGATCACGATGAAGAGGAAGAATCTGCGGATGACAGCTCAAAAATAAAACAGATAGAACAAATGAAAGCTGATATTGCTCAATCGGAAAATGGATTTGATGCTCAGTACTGGCTTGAAGCAAGCGAAGTAGAAGTAGTAGAAACTGACCCAACAGAAAAAGTAGCGTCGGAAGAAGATGTAGAAGAACATGAACACGAAGATGGTCACGCTCATTAATCAATGATTCGTCTGATTTCCAAATCAAAAATTTAAATAGTAAATTTGTCCGAAGGTTTAACCATTTTCGGACATTTTTTGTCGTAAATTTCTTCTGCCATGAAAATTAGAAAATTAAACAGAGCCTTGCACCGTGATTTAGGGTATATATTTTTTGCCATGACAGTTATTTATGGACTTTCAGGTATTGCTTTAAATCATATCAACGATTGGAATCCAAATTATGTAATTCAGACTAAAGCAATAAATATCCAACATACTCCTATAGATCATGACCAGATAAATCGGGAAAAAGCAATTGCCTTAATGAACCAATATGCTTCTGGCGAAAAATATAAAAATCACTACTTCCCGTCAGATACACAATTAAAAATTTTTATTAAAGATGGCAGTGTAACCATAAACACGCAAACCGGCTCAGGAGTGATCGAAACATCCAAGCGACGAGCTATTTTCCATCAGGTTAATTATTTGCATTATAATCCACAAAAATGGTGGACCATTTTCTCCGACATTTATGCTGTTTCGTTAATCATTTTAGCCATGACCGGATTATTTATTCTAAAAGGGAAAAATGGAATTACAGGCCGTGGAGCCTGGCTAACGATTTTGGGAGCATTCATTCCTGTTCTTTTCTTGTTGCTCTATTACTGGAAAATCTTTTAAATAAAATTAAAAAATACTTTCCCAATCATTAAGTAAATAACTAACCCCATAATATCGTTAACCGTTGTAATAAAAGGGCCTGTAGCAAGTGCAGGGTCAATATTAAATTTATCTAAAATTAAAGGTACAAATGTTCCAAACATGGATGCAAAAATAATTACTGTAAACAATGCAGTACTTACTGTAATTGTTAGAGCAAACGAATCGCTGAAAATAAAATTATACCCAAAAATCACGAGTGACAAAGCAATTCCATTTAATGTTGCAACACCCAGTTCCTTAAACAACTTTCGTCCAATACTTTCAAAACCCATGGAATTGCTTGCCAATGCCTGAACAATGATGGATGAGGATTGTACACCCACATTACCTCCCATCGCAGCTATCAAAGGGATAAAAAAAGCCATTTGAGGAAACAAACCCAGTTCCACCTCGTAATTTCCCATTATCAAAGCTGCTAATATTCCTCCAAACAAACCTATAAACAACCAGGGTATTCGTGCACGTGTTAATATCCATGCACTATCGGTTGATTCTACATCCTGGGTAATACCTGATACCAACTGATAATCACGCTCAGCTTCTTCACGTATCACATCCACCACATCATCAATGGTAATGCGACCAATAAGTCTGTTTAAAGCATCAACAACAGGTAAGGCCACTAAATCGTACTTATCCATTATGTGCGCAACCTCTTCAGATGGGGTATCAGCTTTTACTGCTATAACATCTTCATTAATTATATTTTTAATTTTGGTATTAGTAGGGGTTAACAGTAATTTTTTTAATGATAAGGTACCTTTTAAAACATTGTTGTCGTCAATAACATACACATAATATACCTCATCCACGTCTTCGGCTTGCTTACGCATCTCTTTAAGACAGGTGGTAATACTCCAGTTTTCGTTAACGGTAATTAACTCCTTGGCCATTATACCACCGGCAGAATTCTCATCGTAATTCAACAGATCGACAATATCACCAGCCTGTTCAAGATTATCAATAAACGACAATACTTCTTCCTGCTTCTCTTCGGAGAATTCACCAATCACATCGGCAGCATCGTCGGAATCCAACTTATCGATAAATTCGGCAATCGTCTTGCTGGGTAATACCTTTAAAAACCGTTCCCGATCATCTTCTTCTAACTCAACCAAAACATCAGCAGCCTTTTCTCCATCAAGCATTACGTGTAAAAACCGGGCCTCTTCAATATCAATCTCATTATAAATTTCAGCAATATCAGCCGAATGGAGGTCTTTTATCAGCTTGAAAGCTTCTGTTTCCTGATCATTTGTGATGAAACTTCTCAGGTCATCGATAAATTCTTTGGTCAATTCAAATTGCATAACCTTACTTTTTAATTTTTTAACCCTGTTTTAATCTTTCATCCACAAGATTTGTCAACAAAATAAAATCATCAACATTTAACTGTTCAGGACGTTTTGTCAAAATCTCATGGTCAATCTGTAAATTTACTAAAATAGTTTTTAATGAATTGCGCAATGTTTTCCTTCGCTGGTTAAAACCGGCTTTTACAATACGGAAAAATAAACTTTCATCACAGTTCAATGCTTTTCTGTTATTTCTTTTTAAATGTATAACTGCAGAGTTAACCTTCGGCGGAGGATCAAACACTTTTGGACCAACCGTAAAAAGATAGTTAATATCATAAAAAGCCTGAAGCAACACACTTAATATTCCATAGGTTTTATTGCCATGATTTGATTTTATCCTGTCGGCCACTTCTTTTTGTATCATACATACCACATCGGTTACAAGGTTGCGATGCTCGAGTACCTTAAAAAATATCTGGCTCGAAATATTGTAGGGAAAATTCCCAATGATGGTTATCGGTTGATTAAAAAAATCAGTCAACCGTATTTTTAGAAAATCTTTATAAATCAGCTTATCAGTTATTGAAGGGTATGCTGACTTTAAAAAATCGTACGATTCAACATCAACTTCTATGGCATATAAATCAATACCGGGAGTACTGATTAACTGACTGGTTAAGATTCCTGTTCCGGGACCTATCTCCAATACAGTATCAGACTCACACCTTTCAATGGCTTTAACAATTTTCGTGGCAATATTTTTATCCTTCAGAAAATGTTGTCCAAGGTGTTTTTTAGGGCGTATAAAGCTCATGTAATCTTATTAAAAATTGTCAGGATGTAAAGTTCTAAAATCTTACATCAAAATCAAATGCACCATACAGAGAAAATTAAAAATAATATCGCATACAAATGAATTTGCTAAATTTGGTATCTTTGACAGGCAAATCTTTTTTTATAATGAATAAAAAAATCCTTAAATACTTAATCAGTATAATCATTATCATTCTTTCCTACGGATTTATTTATCATAAGCTAAAAAACTACGAAGCACTTAAAGGTTTAACGATACAAGATTTTAAATTTTCCCGCCTCCAGATAACATTCGTTGCTATAGTATTTGTTGGAATGATTTTAAACTGGAGTGTTGAAGCCATAAAGTGGAAAGAGTTGGTAAAAAAGATAAAACCAATCCGTTTCTTACAATCTTTGCAAATTGTTATTACCAGTATTACCATTGGTATATTTACTCCGAACAGAATAGGTGAAATTGCCGGAAGGGCTTATTTTCTGGAAAAGGGAAAAAGAACGTATGGTTTATTCGCAGCAGGCATTGGTAGTCTTGCCCAACTAACAGCAACCGTAGTAATGGGCTTAATTGGCTTTACCTTTTTTTTGCTCTGCTTCCCTGATAAAATTCATATTAATTCTTTATTTAATGAATTTACGGTACTATTTATTTTACTTTTTACCCTTGGTTTATTATGGAGTTTTTTTAATGTACAAAAAATAAAGCCCCTTCTATTAAGAATTCCTTACCTGCAAAAAAAATCCGAACAAATTCATTTCTTATCGCTTCAATCGAAAAAATCTTTAATCGTTATCTTGCTTTACAGCTTTTTGCGATATTTTATTTTTTCTGTACAGTTTTATTTATTGCTATTAATTTTTGATATTCAAATCAGCTTCTTAGAAAGTTTTGTAGCCATTACCCTTACCTATTTTTTTATGACTTTAATTCCGACCACAACATTAGCCGAATTAGGTGTAAGAGGTTCTCTATCCATTTTTTTTATTGGAATGTTTACCCAACAAATACCCGGAATTATCCTGTCAACTATCTTTATCTGGATAATTAATATTGCTATTCCTGCTATTGCAGGTGCTCCCTTTTTATTGGTTCATCAAAAATAATTCGTATATTTGTCCAATAAACAGATATTAATATCTTATATTCTTTTATGTTAGAAAACAAATTACTCAAAACAGCCCTGATACTTAGTATCATTACGATTGTATATAATATAGCCGAAGGGATTGTATCGGTTTATTATGGTATCAATGATGACACTTTATCGCTTTTGGGATTTGGTTCGGATAGTTTTGTAGAAGTAATTTCCGGAATAGGTATTGCCCATATGGTTTTACGTATGCGCTATTCAAAAATCCAGCAACGGGATAAATTTGAGAAAACTGCGCTAAGAATTACCGGTGTTAGTTTTTATATTTTAACCACAGGAATTATTATCGGTTCAGTTATAAATGTCATTCAGAATAATAAGCCTGTAACCACCCTTCCGGGATTAATTATCGCAAGTTTATCAATACTCACCATGTATTTCTTGATGAGTGCTAAACTTAAAATTGGCAAAAAATTAAATTCAGATGCTATTATTGCCGATGCAAATTGTACAAAATCCTGTTTATACTTATCGATTATCTTACTGGTTTCAAGTGGCTTATACATGGTTTTCCGCATTGGATATATTGACATCTTAGGATCGTTAGCCATCGCCTGGTTTGCATTTAAAGAGGGAAGGGAAGCCTTTGAAAAAGCAAATAGGAACCAATTAAGTTGCTGTGGGGATAATAATCTTTGTCAAAAACAAGATTAAAATTTAAACATTTAAGACATATTTTTTGTTAGGATAGATAAAATATAATACAAAATTAAAAACTTATAAAAGCTTAAGCGTGCTTCGGAGTAAAGGGTTAATAACAAGGTAATTTTTCTCATAATCATTTTCTTTAACACTCCGAAGCCGCTTATTAAAAAATGGAGGTTATATGTCTTATAATATCAACAAAACATTACATACAGATTTTAATTCAGCTGTAACACAAGTTAAAAATGCATTAAAGGAAGAAGGTTTTGGCGTTTTATCAGAAATAGATGTTAACGAGACCTTAAAAAAGAAGCTGGATATTGATTTTAGAAAATACAAAATTCTTGGAGCCTGCAATCCGCCCAATGCACATAAAGCATTGCTAACAGAACCAAATGTAGGTACTATGTTACCCTGCAATGTTGTAGTACAGGAAATCGAAAGCAATAAAATTGAAGTGGTAGCAGTTAATCCACAGGCATCTATGATGGCAATAGAAAATGATGAGCTACAAGAAATTGCAGGAAACATAAAATCAAAATTGGAAAAAGTTATCCAATCTCTTTCATAAAAAACAAATCGTATGCTTTACTTAAGGCTTTTGCTTTTTGCAGTTGCAATAACTGCAATTATAATGGTGATATATGCCATAAAACGCAAACAAAAAGACAAAACTGATTTTAATATAGAAACAAATCCCGAAAAATATAAAAAAATGAAAGAAGAGGGAATTTACAACGCATATAAACAAGAAAACGAAAAATAACCATGTATACACTAAAATTTAAAACCAACTTAAAATGTGAGGGTTGTAAAAATGCTGTAAGGC
>DATFIZ010000037.1:0-6481 GCA_035269575.1 Bacteroidales bacterium
TATGAAAGAAAGGCTACAGATGTAGGTGTTTTAAAAACCGAAAACGAAGATGTTCGTTCGTTACGTGAATTAATTACTTACGGAGTAAAAGGTTTAGCAGCTTATACCGAACATGCCTATAACTTAGACCAAGAAAACGATGAGCTATACAAGTTTATGCAGGATGCACTGGTTGCTACAACTGATGACAGCTTAACGGCTGACGACTTAGTAGCATTAACCTTAGAAACCGGCAAATATGGTGTTGATGCTATGGCACTATTGGATAAAGCCAACACTACCGCATACGGAAATCCTGAAATTACCAAAGTTAATATTGGTGTACGAAACAACCCGGGTATTTTAATTAGCGGCCACGACTTAAAAGATATGGAAGACCTGCTAAAACAAACCGAAGGTACCGGAGTGGATGTTTACACGCACAGTGAAATGTTGCCGGCCAACTACTACCCTGCTTTTAAAAAGTACGATCATTTTGTAGGCAACTATGGTAACTCATGGTGGAAGCAAAAAGAGGAATTTGAGAGCTTTAACGGTCCAATCTTATTTACAACAAACTGTATTGTTCCTCCACCAAAAAACGCTACTTATAGTGATAAAGTTTATACTACCGGAGCTTCAGGATTTGATGGGTTTACACATATCCCGGACCGGGAAAAAGGCGGACAGAAAGATTTCTCACAAATCATTGAGCATGCTAAAAAATGTGAATCACCGGTAGAAATTGAAAAAGGAGAAATTGTAGGTGGGTTTGCTCACAATCAGGTAATGCAACTGGCCGACAAAGTAGTAGGTGCTGTTAAATCGGGCGCTATTAAGAAATTCTTTGTGATGGCAGGATGCGATGGCAGAATGAAAAGCCGTGAATATTATACCGAGTTTGCCGACCAGTTACCAAAAGATACCGTGATTTTAACCGCCGGTTGTGCAAAATACCGCTACAACAAATTGCCTTTGGGTGATATCGACGGAATTCCAAGAGTACTGGATGCCGGGCAGTGTAACGACAGCTATTCGTTAGCTGTAATTGCCATGAAGCTAAAAGAAGTTTTTGAGTTGAACGATATCAACGAGTTACCGATTGAATATAACATTGCATGGTACGAGCAGAAAGCGGTAATTGTTCTGTTGGCGCTACTTTACCTGGGTGTTAAAAACATCCATTTAGGACCTACATTACCCGCATTCTTATCGCCAAATGTAGCCAACGTTTTGGTTAAAAAATTTGGTATCAGCGAAATAAAAACGGTTGAGGAAGATATCAAAATGTTTATGAACTAATTAAATATGAATCATTAAATCAAACCTGGCAGCTTACATTAGTCTGCCAGGTTTTTAAATATCATATAAAATGAAAACAATAACTTATTTAAACGCAGAAGCAAGAAAAAATCCACATGGTGTTGATGCACGTGGACTATATGACAGCAAACATGCTATGGTTACCCATATGTACATCAAACCCGGTGAACAACTTAAAAAACATATTACCCCGGTTGATGTAATTTTCTATGTATTGGAAGGAACCGGAATTATTGAGATTGGTGACGAAAAAAAAGAAGTAAGTAAAGATACGCTGATTGACAGTCCGGCTAAAATTCCCCATTGCTGGTATAACAAAAGTGACAGTGTATTAAGAGTACTTGTCATCAAAGTACCCAAACCCGAAGGCAAAACAAAAATATTATAATAGTAAACCTTTTTAGACACCTATTTGTTAATATGTCCCGGGAGAATTAACCGGGACTTATTATTCTTTTAAAAGAGGACTCGCTTATTAGTCATTTTTCATGTATTTTTTTCACATTAAAATAAAAATTTAAATACTTTATGCACCCAAGAATCGCAAGAGAAAAAAGAATAGTGGATAAGATGATTACGATTTACTGCCAGAAAAATAACCATCGCAAAAAAGGGAAGCTTTGCCCTGATTGTAAAGATTTAAAAGCATACGCCCATAAAAAATTATTGCACTGCCCCTTTGCAAAAGACAAACCTGTTTGCGCAAAATGTAAAATCCATTGTTACAACACCCAAAGAAGAGAACAAATAAAAAAAGTTATGCGGTTCGCAGGTCCAAAAATGATATACAGACATCCGATAGATACGATCATTTACTTTTACCATAAACTAATACATATTAACTATACACCACAATGAAAATTCAAAACCTTGAAAACACTCCGAAAGTACCCATTGAATTGGAAGCACACATCCTGCATTCGGAAAAACCGGTTGAACTTGTACATTTGCTATTAAAACCCGGTGAGCAATTAGCCGGACACAACAATCCGTTTGATGTGATTTTTTTTGTTATTGAAGGGTCAGGAATTTTAACCATTAACGGAGAGTCAAAAAACCTAAAAGCTACCGATACCCTAAAAGTAACATCAGAAATTAATCGCGGATGGGAAAATAACTCCGACAAAGATTTAAAAATTTTAGTCATAAAACTTTTGTAAATTGATTTTGCTTAAATCAATGAATCTGCTATCTTGCGGCAAATAAAAAAATGAAAGATGAAAAAAATCCATTTATTAATAGCCGCTATTGCTGTTGCAACCACCATATTTTCGTGCAAAACCGGCAAAGAAAAAATAAATAAAGAAGAGTATATTCAGTCGATAAAAGAGTGGCAACAGAACCGGTTAGATCGATTAAAATCTGAAAATGGCTGGCTTAACCTGGTTGGTTTACACTGGCTTAAAGAGGGAGAAAACCCTTTTGGCAGCAACGAAGCCAATAACATTGTTTTTCCCGAGAAAGCACCCGGGTTTATTGGTTCTGTTTTGTTGTATAAAGACCATTTAAGCGTTCGTATTGAGCCCGATGTAGATGTATACATTAACGACAGTCTGGCAAAAGAGCAGGAGGTTTACCCTGATACAGATAAAAACACCACCTATTTTAAACTGGGTGATTTCCGGTGGCATATTATTAAACGGGGCGACCGGTATGGTATTCGCTTGCGTGATTTAGAAAGTCCGCTATTGAAACAAATTACCGAAATACCAACCTTTCCTATAGATTTAAAATGGAGAGTAAAAGCAACCTTTGAGCCGTTTGACACCCCCAAAGAGATTGCTGTACCTAATTTTCTGGGGGATGTGAATTATGAAAAATGCTTCGGATTGCTAAAATTTACGATTGCCGGAAAAGAACTTTCCTTAATGCCTTTAGGTGATGGTGTAAACGAAAACTTTTTTGTGATATTTGCCGACGAAACCAGTGCTGAAGAAACATACGGTGCCGGAAGATTTTTATCGGTAGAGAAGCCGGACAAAAACGGAATAACATATATTGATTTTAACAAAGCAACCAATCCGCCTTGTGCATTTACCGATTATGCAACCTGCCCCTTACCACCCAAAGAAAATATTTTACCGGTAAAAATTCTTGCAGGCGAAAAAACCAACGCGTTGATTGGGCATCATTAAAATTTCAGATAAAACAAAAAAATGCCAGGCTGATTCAGTTCTGGCATTTTTTAGTGATTTACATTTTCTTATAAATCTTGTATTGCTTATCTTTTCTGCAATAATCTCGCTCCATACAGCTCAAACAACCAACATAACCATTCAAAAGAGTAATATGCCAACTCTGCAACATTTTTTTTATTGTTAGCATTTCATCTTTTTACTTTGGGGTATAATTTACCACAAAAAAATTAAAAAAGATGAAACATTTAACTTATTTACTATTCGTTTTTATACTCCTTGCAAATAGCTCAAAAGCTCAGAAAATGACTATTGACGAATATTTTAAAATTAATCCAACCCAAATTAACCCAAAAAATAAGGAAATACAAGAATATGATGTTACCCTAAAATGGCAAAATCTGCATCCGATTAGCGGCCATAAAATCAACTGCAATGCTGTTAAAGCAACCTACAGAGTTGGATTAGACAATGATTCTGTAGAATGGGAAAATGTTAGCATTACGCAAATAGTTGATTTCAAACAAACGCTGCCAAAAACTACTGAACTTCCTTTATTTAACGGGTTTAAATACAAAGCAAAAGATACTGCTTTTCTATCAAAAAATTTTTATAAAGACATTCCGGTTGATCAACAGGACTTAGCTAAATGGCTGGTTTCTGATGCTATGCAAATGCAGGGATTAGCCTGGTATGTTTTTGACAGCTTAGCCTTTAAAAAAACTTTCACCCCAAAACTACTCGAAAATAATGATCTGAAATTCGAAGATTGGGTTACTTTTACAAGCAGGTATCAAAAAATAATTTGGTCAGGTATTAGCAAACACAACCATGAGATTTGTGCAATAGTTCAATTTGAATCTTATTACAACCCGTTAAAAATTGACAACAAACAAATGCAAGTTAAAGGGCGATCATTATATTATGGAGAAATGTGGATTTCATTATCCGATAAACAAGTTGAATACGCATCTATGCTTGAAGATGTAATCATGAAATTAAAAAGCCCGGTTTTTCCGGAAGAACAATTGATTAACTTGCAGCGGGAAGTTATTTTTACTAAAAACGATAAAAACTAAATTTTTAATGATGAAAAAAAATAAAAAAATTATAGCACTTTTTTCAGCGTTAATATTCAGCACGATATTTTCATTATTGATTAAATGGATTCAGACCGGAAATCCTTTTAAAGCGGAAACAGTACTTTATGGCACAGTAATCTTTCTTAATATACTAATTCTAGGAAGTATTGCTTACCAAGCATTTCAGAAGTATTCAAAGAAACCGGCAAGTCAGCTTAAAAAGAATATATTGCCCTTATTTTTGCTCTTTGTCTTTGTTGCATTAATTATTTCTCTTTTACTGGTAAGTATTGGAGTTTATATATTTTACCATTTCAAAGAATTAAATACCAGCAACTTTATAAGTCAACTATTCGGAGTGGAACTTCCTGAGGCGCTCAGGCAGTTTTCAATCTGGATATTCATTGGTTCTGCTTTTGTTTTCTACATTATTTGGCGAAAAGCAATAGAACGAGAGCAAAAATTACGAGAAGAAAATCTACAATACAAATATCAAAATCTCAAATCACAGGTTAATCCTCATTTTTTATTCAACAGCTTGAATACTCTTTCTGAGCTAATTTATGAAGATGCAGAAAAAGCAGACCAGTATATTCAAGAGTTATCCAAAATATACAGGTACATTTTAGATCATGAAGAAATTGATATGGTTCCTTTAAATAAGGAAATTGACTTTTTAATAAAGTATTTTAAAATTCAAAAAATACGTGATAATGATAAAATTCTATTGGAGATTGATATCCCAAATGCAGGTAGATACCAAGTTATTCCTGTATCATTACAAATTTTGGTTGAAAATGCATTAAAACATAATGCTAGGTCAAAAAATTCACCTTTAAAAATCGGTATAACCAGAGACAATAATAATATTGTAGTTTCAAACAATATTTGCAGAAAAAATATATTGGAAAGTTCAACAAAAACAGGATTGTTCAATTTACAAAAAAGAGTAAAGCATATCCTTGGCCGGGATTTACTATTTAAAGAAGAAAACAAACTGTTTATTGTCAAACTACCCATTTTAAAACCTTAATGATGAAAGTATTAATAATAGAAGATGAAAAACCTGCATCACAAAAGTTAACACGGCTACTGAAGAAGATAAGCTCTGATATAGAGGTGATTGATGTGTTAACATCGGTAGAACACTCTATTAACTGGTTTGTAAGAAACCCGGAACCGGAACTTATTTTTATGGATATTCAGCTTGACGATGGGATCTGTTTTGAAATATTTGAAAGCAGGAATATTCAAACTCCTGTAATCTTTACAACCGCTTATGATGAATATACTTTAAAAGCCTTTAAGATTAACAGCATCGACTACTTATTAAAACCTATTGATTCAGAAGAACTTAAAAACGCATTAGAAAAATTCAGAACCCTCCATAAGCGAACGAATTATCATACGCTCGAATCAATTATGAAAAAGTTGCAATCCAATACCAAAGAAAGATTTCTGGTAAAAATCGGGGAACACTATCAATCAATAGAAACCTCAAAAATTAACTGTTTCTACATAAAAGAAAGGTGCAATTTTATGCATACCTACCATGGAAGAAACTACCCAATAGATTATTCGCTGGATAAAATAGAACAATTAATTGACCCACGATTATTTTTTAGGATTAACAGGAACTTTATTATTAATATTTCTGCTATCCGGGACATTATAGCCTATTCTTCGAGTAGATTAAAAGTTATACTTAAAGGATGGTCTGAAACAGATGATATTATTGTAAGCAGAGAGCGTGTTGGTATTTTTAAAGAGTGGATGGACAGGTAATAACTTTCTGTCTTTTATAAAAAACACTGAAGAATGAATCATCGAGTAAAGCGATACCAGCAGATAACACTGCATAAACAATCAATAAATCAATAGAAAAACAAATACCGGGTACTTGTCGGACAGGATCCCATATTGATGGATTATATTAATCGATTAAATCCGAAATATGCTGCG
>DATFIZ010000038.1:0-2656 GCA_035269575.1 Bacteroidales bacterium
TCTTCTCTACTTCTTTTTTGTCTAACTTTTTAGTACAGAAGAACCAGTCTTTACAATCAATATCTTTTTCTTCCATACGCCCTTGGGCTGAACCACATGAACCTGCTGTTGGTACGATAACATCATCGCCCGGATGCCAGTCAGCTGGTGTAGCCACACCAAATTCATCGGCTGTTTGAAGAGCGATAAGCACTCTGTATAATTCATTAAAATTACGGCCTAAGCTCAACGGATAATAGATTACAGTTCGGATAATTCCTTTTGGATCGATAAAGAATACCGCACGTACAGCTTTTGTATTATCTTCGTTTGGCTGAACCATACCATACTTCTTGGCAACATCCATCTTAATATCTTCAATCAAAGGAAATTTTACTTCGATATTCTTCATTCCTTTGTATTCAATTTTTTCTTTGATGGTACGTAACCAGGCAATATGACTGTAAAGTCCATCGATAGATAAACCAATTAAATCGCAGTTTGCATCGTTAAATTGCTTTTCCATATTGGCAAAAGTCATAAATTCCGAGGTACATACTGGTGTAAAATCAGCCGGATGGCTAAAAAGAATAGCCCATTTTCCTTTGTAATCAGACGGGAAATTAATTTCGCCCTGAGTAGTAACTGCTTTAAACTCAGGTGCTGGATCTCCTATGCGAGGCATAGAAAAAACCTCTTCTTTATTTTCAATGTTTTCTTCCATGATTATTATTTATTTTAATTATTAATAAAAAATTTATTCTGCGGATCTACCAGAAACATTCTTACTACGTTCAATTGATTGTAAAGCAAGGTAGTTGTCTCCGTATTTACTAAGGTTCTCTATTTCATCATCATAATTATCGAAATGGCCTTCTTCGTCTTCTACTAATTTTTCAAATAACTTTTTAGAACCAGAATCGGCATTTTGGGCACATTCATTTGCCCAGTTATTATAATCCTCAACACTTCCTTCTTCCATTTTTGCTGCCAATTCGAGCATTCCTTTCACGTCATGTATTTTCTGAACTTGTTCAGAAACTTCCATTTCAACTTCACCTCCTAAGAATAAAACTCTTTCAGCTAACTCTTCAACATGCATCATTTCTTCGATAGCAATTCTGCGGAAAAGTCCGGCTAACAGATCATAACCTTGATCGTCGGCATGAAAATGAAAGTACATATACTGATGTACTGCTGATAATTCATCTCCAATAGCTTTGTTTAACAGTTCTATACTTTTTTCTTTTTTCATAGTTTATTATAATTTAAGTTTAACATTTAACTTTTATCTGTTACAAATACCTGTATTTAAAGTAAATAAAAAATTTAATTGTAAAACTTTCCAATAATTTGAAGTTTAATTTCTTCAATCTTAAAATTTTTTATTTTTTTCTTCTCAAAATATTGTTCTAATAATCGATTTAAATCTTCATCATAATAATCTTCAATATGTTCCGAATCTGTTGAATATAAATGATGATGTTTGTCCAAATCATGATCATAGCGCATAACATCTTTATCTGTTTTTACCCGCTTTAGAATTCTTTTTTCAACAAATGTGTCCAATATTTTATATACTGTCCCTTTGGCAATATGCGGATGATTTTTCTTAATGTGCTCAATAATTTTTTCGGTTGAAGGATGATTCCCTAATGAAACAACTGCTTCAAATACAATCAATCGTTGGGGGGTTATTTTTAATCCCTTATTGCGCATTATATTATGTAAATCAACTTTATTCATTTATAATTATTATTACATAAGAATCATTCTCTTTTAAGAATTAGTAAAATTACAAAACAATCATTAAACTTCCAAATAAAAACCAAGTTTCTGTCAAAATAATAGGCAAAGATTTGAAACAAAAACAGCGTAATTAAAAAAAATGATGCCCTAGTAAAAGTTAAAAATAAGAATCAAGTAATTAGTAGGTAAAAAAGTACTGATTAGTAAAGCTTGCCTGCAGCAGGTTGAAAGATAAGATAAAAAACAATTATTATTTTCTTACATGATATGACCATCGAAGAATATAGATTCCAACCAACAATGAAAAAATAGCAATAGCAAAAGTCCATGAAAAACCAAACCACTCATATAAAGCAACACCTAATAATGGAGAAAAAATGGACCGTAACCCTGTAGCAAAAAGATGAATAGATTGATAATTACCGGCTTCTTCGTTACTCCCGAAATAAGATGAACCAATATTCCATGATATGGGCATAGTAGCAGTAAAAAAACTATAAAAAAGGGTCGCTATCAGTAACATAATATATATCTCCAGGTTCCATAGTTCAAAATGGTGAGGAACAAAAGCTGAAAGACCAATAAATAAAATATATCCCGCCAGAGAAATAAAAGGTAGAATGGTAAATTTTCGGGGATCAATATTTCCAATTAATTTCCCGAAAAAGGGAAGCATTATGATTGCCAGAATATTGTAAGCATTTTGGTAAAAAGCAACACTGGAATAATTCAAGGCCAGTTCTTTATCGTAGAATATATTAATGACTGAGCGGGTACTCATAAAACTAAAACCATAAAACAGATAGGCAATCTGATAATCAAGATATGCTTTGTTGGTTTTTAAGATATGAACCATTTTCTTAAAAGAACCTACCACAGCCTGCAGGATACCTTCAGAATAATCTGCCACTGTTTTGGGAATATATTC
>DATFIZ010000039.1:0-32871 GCA_035269575.1 Bacteroidales bacterium
CTCATAAACCTCCGGCAATTCAAATTTCTTGTTTACCTCCTCATATTTATTTAATACATCAGCAACTTCCTGCACTCCTTCCATAACAACTTCTCTAACGGTTTTGCTTTCATCTAACTGAGGTTCCTGGTCTAAAAGCCCTACGGAATAACCCGGCGAAAAAACCAACTCGCCATTGAATGATTTATCAACACCCGCAATGATTCGTAGAAGCGTAGATTTTCCACTCCCGTTTAATCCAATAATTCCAATTTTAGCTCCCAGGTAAAACGAAAGGCTAATATCTTTAATAACCGTTTTATTTGGGGGGTAAGTTTTACTTACCTTATACATTGAGAATATTATTTTCTTATCGTCTGACATATAATTTTCCAGTTTTGAGTTTTTTTTATTTTAGCAAAATTAGCAAAAGAAATGCATCAAAACAGGATTCTAATTAAAATTAATCACTAATTTTATTTTCAATATCAAACCTCGAACATCGAAATGTAAAAAATAGATTATGAGAAATTTAAAAACCTTGTTATTAACATCAATCCTAATCATTCAGGCGTATACTTCTTATTCACAAAAATATTTTCAACAAGAAGTAAATTACAAAATAGAGGTTGAATTAAATGACAAAGCCAACAGTTTAAAAGCATTTGAGGAAATAGAGTATATAAATAATTCACCCGATGAATTAGAATATATTTATTTTCATTTATGGCCGAATGCTTATAAAAATGGCCATACCGCATTGGCAAAACAAAAACTGGAAACCAGCCCATACCGGTGGTTTGAAAATAAAAAACTAACCGGTTCTATGGACTCATTAAATTTTATGATTAATGGAGAGCCTGCAGAATGGGAATATGATAAAGAGCATATTGATATTTGTAAGTTATATCTCAATCAATCCTTACTTCCTGGAGAAAAGATAACCATAACCACTCCCTTTTATATTAAATTACCCAGTTGTTTTATATCCAGGCTGGGACACGGAAACCAATCCTATCAAATATCCCAATGGTATCCCAAGCCTGCTGTTTATGATCATCATGGATGGCATCCCATGCCTTACCTGGACAAAGGTGAATTTTATTCAGAATTTGGTTCTTTCGATGTATCCATAACCCTTCCTAAAAATTACGTTGTGGGAGCTACAGGAGATTTAAAAACCCCTGAAGAGGTTGAATGGCTTAATGAAAAAGCTGATGAAACCGCTCAAATTAAAGCATATGGAAAAACAGACTATCCTATTCCCCAATCGGATACGACCTTTAAAACGATACGATATACCCAGAAAAATGTTCACGATTTTGCCTGGTTTGCCGATAAACGTTTTCATGTGCTAAAAGGAGAGCGAGAAATGCCCAATACAGGAAAAAAAGTAACCTTGTGGGCTATGTTTTTAAATAAAGAAGCCCACTTATGGAAGCGTTCATTGGAGTATATTGGTGATGCATTATATTACTATTCGTTGTGGTATGGCGACTATCCCTACAATAATTGTACTGCGGTACACTCATCAATTAGTGCCGGAGGAGGAATGGAGTACCCTAATATTACTGTTATTGGCAATTCCGGAAAAGATCTGTCCTTAGAAATGGTTATCATGCACGAAGTCGGACATAACTGGTTTTATGGAATGCTTGGATTTAATGAACGTGATTTTCCATGGATGGATGAAGGCATAAACAGTTTTAGCGAAGCCCGGTATATGAAAGAGAAATATGAAGGCAATGCTAAACTATATAAAATGGCTCTGAACGAAAAACAGGCTAAACTATTAAATATTGATCATTTGTCATACAAAGCAATGCATCGATTGTCTTACTTAATGACAGCAAGATACAACATCGATCAACCGGCAAATTTACATGCTGCGGATTATACTTTTAGTAATTATGGACAAATTATTTATCATAAAGTTTCCCTACTATTTGACCATTTACATGCTTATCTGGGAGAAGAAATGTTTAATACCATAATGCAGGACTTTCTTAAAAAGTGGAAATTCAAACACCCTTATCCTAAAGATATCAGAAGTGCCTTTGAAGAAAAAAGCGGAAAAGATTTGAGCTGGCTATTTGATGATTTATTGGGAACAACCAAGAAACTCGATTATAAAGTTACCGGATTAAAAAATAATCAGCTCAAAGTAAAAAATACCGGAAGGATAAACGCTCCATTTCCCGTTACTGCTTTTAAAGGTGGAGAGAAACGATTTACGCAATGGTATGAAGGGTTTGAAGATAAAAAAACATTGACACTTCCTCAAAACAAAGATTTTGACTACCTGGTAATTGATCCGGATAACAGAATGCCAGAAATGTATACACATAATAACTATATCAGAAAGAAAGGTCTTTTTCGAAAAACAGAACCTTTAGACATAAATTTAATAGGAGTTGTTGAAAATTCGAAATATAACAATATCAATATTTTTCCGGCTATGGGTATGAATCAATACAACAAATATATGCTGGGTATGCTTTTCTACAATTCATTTGTGCCCCGAAATAAATTTGAATATCAATTAATTCCCATGTATAGCTTTGGAAACAATAATCTGGCAGGATATGGAAACTTAGAGTATCATATCTTACCGTACGAATCAATTTTTAGAGAAATAACCTTAGGCCTTTCGGGTAAACGATATGCATTCAGTAGTGCCTCAGACGATAACTTTCATCAGCTAAAAGCTGAAATAAATTTCCACCTCCGTAAAAAGAATCCAAAAAGTAAGATTAAAAATAATATCAGCCTAAGCACTACTATTGCTGATAATGTTAATGATATCATGATGAATACTAATCCGGAGTTGGAAACATTTATCCAAGTAAGCTATAATCATCAGAATAATTTTTATAACCCTTATAAGCTGGAGGTAGCCGGGCAATATCATCAAGATTTTTTAAAAGCAAATACTGAATTTAATTTTCAATTTAATTACATGAGAGGAAGCGAGATAAATATTCGGTTATTTGGAGGAGCCTATCTTTATACAAACAAAAACTACCTGCCAGTCTACAATTATGGACTTAGCAGTCTTTCGGGTACAGCTGACTATACCTATGAACATTTATTTTTAGGACGTTTTGAGGACCCGGCAGGCTTGAATTTCCTGGGCAAACAATATGTAACAGGTGATGGAGGTTTTATTACATACGCTCCACATTTTACCACATCCGACTGGATGATTTCACTCAATACATCAGCAGCTATTCCCTTTTTCCCATCCTTTTTAGGTTTACATTTATATGGAAACATAGCTACTTACGGGACACCTGATAGTTTCCAGGGTTATGATAATTCTGCTTCTTTGGCCTGGGAGTGCGGTATTAAATATATTTTGCCCGGAAAAATAATTACCGTATCGTTACCATTGCTTATGTCAGACCAGCTAAAAAACTACAGCGATGACATTTATAAAAAATTTTATGAACACATTCGGTTTAGCCTTGACCTAAGTATTTTCAATGTTTTTGATTTAGCGGAAACAGCTCTTCCATAAAAAAAATGCTACGAGAATTTTCTTATCTCGTAGCGTTTTTTTTAGCTTATATAAAGATTAAATCGTAAACTCCAGATTTAAATCTTTTAAGGTTTCTTCCTTAGGTTTTGATGTTTTAACATCCCACTCCCTTGCTTTATAATAATTGGTTAAATTATTATGAAAATCATTCTTATCAACGATAGCGCCTTTGTGTTCGCCATACGTAAATTTATTTTCGAAAAATTTGGGGGGTAATGCATCATCATTCCTTTCAAATCCTTCACGGTAATTAAACATCTTCTCAAGGGTAAAGATACGGGTCCCTGCTTTATTAAATTCATCCTCGGTCCATTCAATACCTGTAATAGCACTCATAAATTTGGCATAACTAACCTCGTCGCGATACCAGCTGCTGGCAAAGCTGCATGCAGCAATAGAATCGCGAAGTGCTGTCTGGTCCTGTCGTTCAGGCGAACCACCATTCATATGGCAAGCCCCGCGATTGCTCGTAGCATAAATTATTGACCACCTGTCGGAATGAACAGGTACATTCCATGCGGCCAGTTCATGGCCTTTAACATGTATAGCAAATTTATGCGCATCTTTACCAATTTTTTGGGCAAGATATTTTACACCATGACAAGCTATCTCTCCTACTCCTTCACGTTTAGACATTTTATGCAGCATCTCCAGCGCAGCATCCACATTTCCCCAGGTCAAATCAATACCATCGAGGAAATCTTTATCTATCAATTTTTTCTCATATGCTTCCATCAAAAAGCCGATGGTATTTCCTGCAGAAATAATATCGATTCCATAATCATCGCCGACTACAATAAGCTTATGTAATCCGGACAAATTGGAAATCATCAGGTTGGCTCCCATCATGGTTCCTGTTTCATATTCAGGCCCGTCATGAACCATCACACCGTAAGCTCCTTTGGCTAAACCACTTTTTTTGCAGGCAAGGTGGCATGAGAAACATGCGAAGTCACGTTTCCATACCTCTTTTCGATTCGCTTCGGTGCCAATTTTCTCAATTTCTGCGAATGTTCCTTCACTGTAGTTTTTTACTGCCTGAGTACCACTTTTGCTGGAACTCTCAAGCGCATCTGCAGTGCCTCCATAACGCCATCGTTCAACGCCCTCATGGTTAACTTTAAATGATGTGCGTATTTTTTTCAATAAATCGAGATAACCTTTATGATCGCCCAGGTTAGGCATTTGTGTTCCTTTAACAGCAACAGCTTTAAGGTTTTTAGACCCCATAACACATCCTACGCCTCCCCTTCCCGCTGCTCTGGCAGCAGTATTTAGAATAGAGGCCATTGGAACCAAACTTTCACCTGCCGGACCAATGTAGCAACTTTCATATTTTCGATTGCCCAGCTCATCCACAAAAACTTTATCGAATTCATCGGTACCCATCCCCCAAAATTTGGTCGCATCACAAATTTCAACCTTATCATCCATAATTTTGATATATACAGGCTTTTCAGCTTTCCCGGTAATACAAATACCATCATATCCGGCAAATTTAATTTCTGGTCCAAAAAAACCACCCATATTGGAATAACTGACCGTAGATCCATGTTCATGTTTTGGATTTACTGCCGAAGTACGTGGTGATTTGGTTACCACACAGGTTCGCGATGAAGAAGGGATAGGCAGCCCGGAAAAAGGGCCGGGCATAAACAACAGTGCATTATCCGGAGAAAGAGGATCAATGCCTGCCTTTGGAAGTTTATCCCACAATATTTTAGTACCTAATCCACGCCCGCCAATAAAATGCTTAATATCCTGGGCAGGAATTTCTGTTTTCTTTATTTCTCCTGTGGTAAGATTGATATCAAGTAATTTTCCGTAATATCCTTTAACTTTCATAATCTACATTTATTTCATAATATTTTTTGATAAGCTTCTCAGCAATTACTTCAGGCGATAAACTATCGAGGTCTCTGTCTTCGGGCATCTCAATATAAGCCAGCGCATCAAACGGACAATGCTTAACACATTGAGGGTCTCCATTACAAAGGGTGCACATACGTTCGGGTTTATTGGTTTCAGGATTTGGATGGATGATTCCGCCCCGCAAGTTTGCACAAGCTTCAGCACATTGGGCACAACCGATACAGCGTTCCACATCGTTTTTTATGGTCATGTTTTCCGGGTCGCGGTACAATGCCTTGCGTCCAGTGGTTATATCCGGCGCTACCGGGCAGGCATCAATACATGGAGCATCGGGACAGATTGCACAGGTACTCGGTATATCAACATCAGGATTGTAATGATATACTTTGATATTAGAATAATATGGATTTCCCAGTCCAGACACTAATTCACCATCGATTATCTCCTTATGGTTAAATGCTGAACATGCTGTTTCACAAGTACGGCAACCGGCACATTTTTCGAAGTCAACCGATATTGCTTTAATTAATTGATGTTCTTTATCTTTTATTATTCGAAACCCCAACGTTCCTAAAACAATAAGACCACCCCCTCCAAAAGCAATATCCTGCAAAAAATGCCTACGCGTATATTCTTTATTTCTATCACTCATATATAAATCGTTTAACGTTTATTACCTGCTGTAAAAAAATATACGAAAATAGAACCTAAGACTACATAAACGGCAAAGTTATGATCAAGCTTAGAGCCTAAATTAATAAATGCATGATATCCTGTAACCAGGATAAGGAACAGAGAAGAAATAACTGTTAAGCTGTTTTTAGGTAAAAATCCTCCAACAAACAACAAAACAGAAAAAATAACATAAACTGCTGAAATGTAAAACATAGTGCTTTGTAAATTAAAAGCGGCCATGGGTTCCCAATAGGTAATTAAAACAAAAAACACCACTGCAAAACGCATTAACCAGGTTGCAAGTGGGAAAAGTCCTTTTACTGGTTTCATAAGATTATTTTTTAAGGTTTAAAAATCATACATAACCGATATGCAATACTATTCATAAGGCTTTCGGCAGGATAAGATAAGAAATCTTCAAAACCCTTTCCAATAATAAGGGATAAAATTTAAAATGAAGAAGTAATATAGAATGATTCTTTGGAAGTATTCCCTGAAAAATATGTGAAATAGAAAATCTACCACCCTAAAGTTCCGGCAGGAAAGTTGATAAATTGGTAAATTTGTTTCGTTGTTTAAATAAATAGTTTATGTACGGTTACATTTTCAAAAGAATCATTTATCGAATGACCAAATATTAATTTCTAATCTAAAAACTCAAATCTCTTCAATATCTTCGGCTCTAAGCCATCCTTTACTCCCATCACTTAATTTAATTTCTTTCCATTCTCCAACCTGATCTTGTAGCCACACTTTAGTACCTTCATGAATTACAAACAAATCGGTTCCGCTTATATCGGGTGAGCTTTTTACGGTAACCGAAGGAGACATTACAATGGCTGTATCTTTAACTATAATCTTCTTTTTCTGTTGGTATGAAAAAATCAATGAAAAAATAGTTACTAAGACAAGAGCAAGGCCTAACCAGAAAGAAAGTTTTTTTAAACCGTATTTTTGAGTATATAAATAAATATAAATAAAAATCAGGGCTAACAAAAAAGCGCAAATACTAATAATTGCCCATTGATTGGAAGAAAACCAATGAACAATATTTTTAATCCAGACAGTAAGAAAGAATTCCGGGAGCTTATCAATTCTATCTACGGTAAGCCGCTTAGCCATTTCGAGATTATATTTAATATCTTCATCGTTGGGTTTTAAAAGCAGCGCCCGCTCATAATTTAATATCGCCTGGTCGATAATATTTTGTTTGTAATATGCATTGCCTAAATTATAATATAAGGCAGCCGATTCATATCCTTGTTCTAAAATCATTTCATATTGATTAATCGCTTGTGCATAATCACCATTGGTATACTTCCGGTTCGCTGAATCTAACCATTCATTATGCTGATTTTCTGCATGTACGGATACAAAAGTTACTATGAATAAAATAAATATAGCGCTAATTTTTTTCATAACTAATTCCCCCACCCTATTTTAATTTTTGCTGTAGTTTACTTATTATCTGTATTGCATCGTTGTAAAGAGTATCCACTTTTGTTTCTTCTGTAACAGGTGCATAACGTGCATATTCGCAACGGTCAATAATACCCAGCAGCTTATCAATAGATTGATTATCAATATGCTTAATCAGCAATTCTTCCCGGACACTATCTTTTGATAAATGGGCTACCGGAATACTCAGTTTATCGCTAATATAGCCCCACAATGCTTTGACCAACTCTTCATAAAATGTTTCGCGTTGATTTTGTTTCATTAAACGGGCTGCATTTTTTAGTCGTTTACGTGCATATTTATTCGCTTTTTTATTTCTCAAACGTTTTATATCAGCATTTTCTTTAATTTTCTTTCGCCGTAAAAGTAAAATCAGAAAGAAAACAACCAATATGCCTGAATAACTAACAAAAAACCATCGCGATCCAAATATAAACGTATCCTTTTTGTATAAACGGGTATCTTTTGAATGGATAAAACGAATATCTTTACCCAGGTATTGTACATCTTCTTTCGTAAAAGCACTGGCAACTCTCAATGAAGTATCTGCAGTTGATTTTCCGACCTGAAGGGTAAAAGGACCTGCTGAATTTTGTTTATATTTTTTTGATTCTGTATCAAAATAGGCAAAAGAAAACTTCGGTATGGTATATTGACCTGCCCTACGCGGAATCATCAGATATTCGAATCTTTTGTGGCCATAGGCTCCCTTTTCCGAGTGTTTAATATGCTCGATAACCTTGGGATCGTAAACATCAAAGTCAGCCGGAAAATCGATATCAAACGGATTAATATATTTTAAGTTTCCGTTCCCGGATATTTTCACCACTAAGGTAACCGCCTCATTTGAATTAACCTTAGGTTTATCGATATCAGCCGTTAAATTAAAATCCCCAACTGCTCCGGAAAAATTATAGGGTTTATTTTTAGGCAAAGGTTCAACCTCAATGTTTACCGCATTACTTATCACCTTCTGTCTTGCATTTTCGTACGAACCGAAAAAGTCGTCAAAAATACTGCGTGATCTTCTGTCCGAAGGTTTCTGATAATAAACATCCAGCTCAAAAGGTTCAATGGTTAATGTTCCTGTTTTTTGAGGAAATAAGATATACTTTTTTAGTACTCCGGTTAAGTATACCTGATTATCAATTCTTTCACGATTTAAACTGGTTAGCGGCGGAGTTTCCAACTCCTGAGTCAGAAATCCCTGAAATGTAGGTAGTTTAACATTTTCAAGACGAGTAATATTTAAGCGTGAATAAAGTTTTATGGTAGCTACCAGATGTTCTTCGCGATAAATCTTTTGCTTATTAACAATAATGCTGATATACAGGTCCGATTTTTTTATTTGGTTGGTGTTCGGGTCATTCTGTTGTTGTCGGGCAGAAGTTGTTTGTGGACTCCCCTGGGTTTGTGCTGTCGAACCCTTTACCACTTCTATTTTTACAGGCTCAGACACATATTTTTCCCCATCCACCATAACACCTGCAGGTTGTATTTCAAATGCACCCTCTTTTACCGGTTCTATAATAAACGTGTATTTTAGTTCAAACGACTGGGTTACTTTTCCGTTAATAATACTTACATTACTTGATGTAGAAGTACTTGGCCCTGCTAAAATAGAAAAATCATTAATATCAGGCGGTAAAAATTGATTGGCCTGAGTATTTACGGTATAAGTTAATCTAAAGCGTTGTCCCATTTCAACAACTCCGGGTGCTGAAGCCGTTATTGAAACATCCTGGGCAACGGAACATTTCCCCATCAATAATAATATAATCACAAACCACCGTTTCATCTATTCTGATTTTAAACGTGTTACCAATCTTTTACTACTTTGACCTTCGCGGCTTTTGCCTTTTCTTCTTTTACCTTTTGTTGGGTCTTTTTTTCATCATTGGCTAAAGCCTGTAATATTCGTTCTGCATCCTGTTGCGAAATTTCAGGTTGCTGCTGTTTCTGCTGCTGATTTTTATCTTGTTTTTGATCCTTTTGATCTTGTTCTTTTTGATTCTGGTTTTGCTGATCGTCATTCTGTTCCTGATCTTGATTTTGATTTTTTTGATCTTTATTCTGATCTTTATCCTGATCCTTGTATTGATTCTTATCTTGATCTTGATTTTGATCCTGGTTTTGTTGCTGTTCTAACAATTTCTGAGCATACGCCAGGTTATATTTTGTTTCCCTATCTGAAGGATTATTTCGCAAAGCATGTTTATAGGCTTCAATGCTCTCTTTTATTTTTTTATGATTAAGCAATGAGTTCCCCAGATTATGATATATTTTTGCTTTATCCTCTTTGGTCAACTCCTGATTGGTTAAATCACTAAATTGGTTGATGGCATCATCATATTTTTCTTGTTTATATAATGCATCTCCAATATTAAAAGTAGCGCTATACGAATCATCTTTTTTATCAATCGCTTTACGATAAAAAATTTCAGAATCATCAAAATTTCCATTTTCAAATGCTTTATTTCCTTTACGGATATATTTTCTTTCCTGTTGGGCAAAAGTATTCAATGCCAGCAGGGCTAAAATAATGAACAAAATCGAATTTTTCCGTTTCATAGTTACTGGTTGATTTTAAACAAGTTAAAACTATCAGACCATTTGCTTTTTCTTTCGGGAATAATACTATCTAACAAAAGAAAAAATAATGCAATCCCTAACAAATATTGAAACCGGTGTTCAAATTCGGTATACACCACCTCTTCAATCTCTTCTTTTTCCATTTTATTAATCTCGTCGAACAATTTATTTAACCCTGCCTGGGTATTGGAAGCCATTATAAACATCCCTTCACCAGCTGAAGATGATTGTTGCAGGGTTTTTTGGTCCAGTTTACTTATGACCACATTTCCGTCATTATCTTTCAAAAAATTAGTTTGTCCATACGATTTATTAACCGGAATTGGAGCTCCACGCTGGCTTCCCATACCAATGGTATGCACTTTAATTCCTCTTTTTGCAGCTAATTCGGCTGCTTTAACAGGATTATCTTCATGATTTTCACCATCTGTAATAATGATAATCGCTTTATCCATTTCTGTCTCAGGGGTAAATGAGTTCATTGCTAAATCAATAGCTGCTCCAATTGATGTTCCTTGTTTAGATACAATGTTAGTATTGATGGAAGACAAAAACATTTTTGCTGCCGAGAAATCAGAAGTAATAGGCACCTGAATATAAGCATCACCGGCAAAAACAATCAACCCAATTCGATCATTATCCATTCGGTCTATGAGCTTGGAGATAGATCGTTTGGCACGTTCCAGCCTGTTGGGTTGAATATCTTCGGCAAGCATACTGTTTGAAACATCTAAAGCAATGATTATTTCAGCTCCTTTACGCTTTACTTTTTCCAGCTTAGATCCAAACTGAGGATCTGCCAAAGCAAAAACAATGGATGTAAAAGCTATAATCAAAAATATAAATTTTAATACCGGTCTGGTTCTGGAAACAAAGGGCATAAGTTGCTCCAATACACTCATTTCGCCAAACTTTTGCATTGCTCGTTTTTTGTAGTATTGAGCTACGCCAAAAAGTAACACCAAAACAGGTATTATTAATAGTAAATATAAATATTCCGAATTCCCAAATCTAAACATACCTTTAAGGTTTATTTTTCTTTCATTCTTTATTAATTTTCATAGCCCTTTCACGGTATTTGCCGTAACAAGGTATGACGTAAAGCTATTTCTGCCAATAATAAAGCAGCAGCAATCAATACAAAAATTAAAAATTCTTCCTTTTTCTGGCTAAACTCTTTGACTTCAATTTCTATTTTCTCCATCCGGTCAATTTCCTCATATATTTGTTTGAGTTTAGCATTGTTTGTTGCCCTGAAATATTTACCTCCGGTAGACTGAGCAATATCCTCTAAAAGCTCCTCATCAATTTCTACGGGCATATTCCTTAATTGTATACCGTACGGTGTATTTACAGGATAAGGTGCCTGTCCCATGCTTCCAACACCGATTGTATATACTTTAATCCCGAATGTTTGTGCCAGCTCAGCTGCTGTTATGGGTGCAATCGTTCCTGCATTATTAACACCGTCTGTTAACAAAATAATTACTTTACTCGGGCTGTTACTATCTTTTAACCGGTTAACTGATGTTGCAAGTCCCATTCCTATGGCTGTTCCATCTTCAATTATTCCACTATTGATATCTCGAAACAGATTAATTAAAACATTATGGTCTGTAGTTAAAGGGCATTGCGTAAAGCTCTCTCCACTAAAAACCACTAAACCCATACGGTCATTCCTTCGTCCGTTGATAAACTGAATCGCTAAATCTTTCGAAGCCTCTAGACGGTCGGGTTCGAAATCGCGTGCCAGCATACTACTGGAAATATCTAAGGCCAAAACAATATCAATTCCTTCTGTTTTTTCATCTTTCCAACTTAAAGTAGATTGAGGTCTGGCTATTGCCATAATGAGTAATGCAAGAGCGATAATCCTAAAAGCAAATAATGCATGACGCAAAATATGTTTATAGGTAACATGCTTATTGCCAATTCCTTTTAATGTAGAAACCTGGATACTTGCATTAATATTATGATGCTTAAATACATACCAAACAATCAGAGGTATAATCAGCAACAATAAATAGAGTAAATCTGGATTTGCAAATGTTATATTATTCATAATTTTTCACCCTAAAAAATTCTACTCCTGTTTTACTTTTTGTTCAGATGATTTTGGCTTATCAGCCGTATCATCTTTTTCATGATTATTTTCTTCACTATCTTCAATAATCTCTAATTTCGTTTCATCCACAAACCGGAGGGCATCATCGTAACACTTTTGATGTTCATCTGCCACGGGTTTAAATTTCGCAAACTTCACCAGGTCTGACACATAGAATATATCCTTAAGCAGCAGGAATGGTTGCTCGTCATAAAACGGTGAATTTTTAAGCGATTGCAAAATCTCATCCGATGTACGTTCCAAAGTTCTTATAGCATACCTGTTCCACAAATATTTTCTTAGTATGTCGGTTAATTCGGTATAATATTCTTTTACCCGGTCATTTTGCCAAAGTTTCTGCTCCTTCAACCTTTTCAAATCGCGATAAGCTATAACATGTGCAGGTTCCAGAGGCTTAACTTTTCGCAGAATCGGTTCTTTACGAATAATTTTACGAATGATATATATCAATAACAAAATCAACAGGATTAAGCCTAATCCTCTATAGACCCATGGTAAAATTTCAGCTAAACTAAGCGGTGCTTCATAGGGTCCTTTGATATCTTTAATGGCTTTGGTTGTATCCACAGGTACTGTGTTTACTTTAAATAAAAGCGCATTTGTTTTTAAGGTATCCTCACGATATAAAAATGGGATGGATGGAATGGCATAATGCCCGGAATCGAATGCCGTTATAAGTACTTTTTGATTTATTTGTAAATGGTTGTTTTCCAGCGTTAATGTATCCGGAGCAAACTGCTCAATAACCTCAATATTATCGGTAAGTTTATTTTCAAATATTGGAAGCAATACCGTATCATCTGCAGATTGAAAAACAGATAACTCCAATCCTACCTGGTCGCCAATAAGCGCTTCATTTGTATCGAGTTTTGCCTGTACCTCTACTTGTTGGGCCGAAGTATTAACAAATACTAATCCTGCCACGAACAATGAAAGTATATATTTTAATCTCACTTTATTCATAAATCTTTGATACGACGTTTATCGTTTTTTAAATAAATTGATTAAAGGCTTCACATAATCCTGCCCTGTAGCAATCGAAACATAATCTACCCCTGCTTTCAATAATATACTGCTCACTTTACCTTCCATCGTTTTATACCAGTTGGTATATTGATTTCGGAGTTTTGAGCTGGATGTATCGACCCATGCATAATTTCCTGTTTCCGCATCACGCATACGGATTAAACCTACCGGAGGTAATACTTTCTCCCGTTCATCATAGATTCTTAATCCGATGACATCGTGTTTTCTGTTTGCAATCCGTATGGCTTCATCAAAACGGGGGATTCCTGTTTCATTATCATCATCGATAAAATCGGAAATTACAAATGCTGTGCTACGTTTTTTTATCGCATTGGTTAAATACCGTAGGGCTTCTGAGATGTTTGTTCCCTTATTCTCGGGTGAAAATTCAATAAGTTCACGAATAATACGCAAAATATGTGTACGTCCCTTTTTGGGCGGAATAAATTTCTCTACCTTATCGCTAAATAAAAGCACTCCGATTTTATCGTTATTTTGAATGGCTGAAAAAGAAAGAACGGCTGCAATTTCGGTAATCAGATTCTTTTTTAATTGGGTTTGTGTTCCAAAAACCCTCGAATTGCTAACATCCACTAGCAGCATCACTGTTAGTTCACGCTCTTCTTCATATATCTTAATAAATGGATGATTAAAACGGGCGGTAACATTCCAGTCAATATTTCGGATATCATCACCATACTGATATTCACGTACTTCACTAAAGGTCATTCCGCGACCTTTGAAAGCACTATGATATTCCCCGGCAAAAATATTTTTTGATAATCCGCGGGTTTTTATTTCTATTTTTCTTACCTTCTTTATGAGTTCTGAAGCTTCCACAACCATTAATTTTTAGTAAAAATCAATTTTTTTCGAGCTTCTTTGTGACAACGGAAAAATACCATTCGTCTTTTCTTAACCGGATAACATAATTATCTTTCCCGGAAATATAATCGTACCAGGTTAAATCTTTTTGATACTCAAAATTTTTATTTAACGAATCAATGGTTGACCTTAATAAACCGTAATCACACATTAAAATCTGATATTTACAATATCCGTCATCATCAAGAACAAATAACAACGTGCGATAGCCATCTGTATCTTCGTATTTGATGAAACTACTTTTACCCAAAACTTCTTTAGAAAAATAGTAGTCGCGATAATTTTGTTTCATCTCCTTTTTGATGGTCAACTTATGAGCACCTACATAATTTTGTCCAAAAACACATACACTCGAAATAACAATAAACAGAAGTACAATTATTTTTTTCATAAAATATCAAATAAATTAAGGAACTTCCACGGTATTTAATATCTCTGTAATGATATCTTCGGAAGTAATATTCTCTGCTTCGGCCTCGTATGACAATCCTATCCGGTGTCTTAATACATCATGGCAAATGGCACGAACATCTTCAGGAATAACATAACCTCTTCGCTTAATAAAGGCATAAGCTTTTGCTGCCATGGCTAAAAATATACTTGCACGTGGCGAGCCACCGTAATTTATTAAAGTAGAAAATTTCTCCAGGTTATATTTTTCAGGATACCGGGTAGCAAAAACGATATCCAAAATATATTGTTCAATTTTCTCGTCGATGTAAACATCTTTCACCACATTTCGGGCATCGATTATATTTTGTGGTTTTAAAATGGCTTTAGCCACAGGAAACTCTTTGGCAATATTTTCACGAACGATTAATTTTTCTTCTTCCAGTTTGGGATAATCAACCACCACTTTAAGCATAAACCGGTCAACTTGTGCTTCTGGTAATGGATACGTCCCCTCCTGTTCAATTGGGTTTTGTGTTGCCATTACTAAAAAAGGTTTGGGCAAGATATGCGTTTCATCACCAATCGTAACCTGTCGTTCCTGCATGGCTTCCAACAAAGCACTTTGAACTTTTGCCGGCGAACGGTTTATCTCATCAGCCAAAACAAAATTGGTAAAAATAGGCCCTTTTTTTACCTGGAATTCTTCTTTCTTCTGGCTGTAGATCATCGTACCAATAAGGTCGGCAGGCAATAAGTCAGGAGTGAATTGTATCCGGCTATAATCAGCATCCACAATACTCGACAGGGTTCTTATGGCTAATGTTTTGGCCAACCCCGGGACTCCTTCCAGCAAAATATGTCCATCTGAAAGCAAACCAATTAAAAGGGAATCGACAAGATGTTTCTGTCCAACAATAACCTTTCCCATTTCCATTTTTAGCATATCAACAAAAGAGCTTTCCTTCTCTATACGGTCATTTAACTCTTTTACATCAACTGTGTCATTCATAGTTTCTTAATTTTTGAAAAGATACACAAAAATACTTCTTTAAAAAAAATAATAATTATACTTCTGTTTTCTGTTTAATAGCGCAATGATACATGTTTTTTGTGTTAAAAAATGTTAAAGTAGTTTAAGAATGACTAATAATAATGGCAGAGAAAAGCATAAAACGCAGAATCTCCAAAAACATAACGTGAAATAATAGTTAAGTTAAGTTAACCTATCCTTAAAACAGACCGAACATTTATTTTTATCGGTTATCTAAAAAATACCAGGTCAAAGAAAAACTGATTACCTGATTTTGTGAGTTTTCAAAAATACTCTCGGAGGTATATTCAAATATGTCGGTTAAAGTTAGGGCATAGCGGAATCCTGCCTGGAAATCTCCTATTTTGGTATGAAGGATTAATCCTAACCCGGCAAGAACATTAAAATCAAATTTATTATTAATTTCCAGATCATAATACGCTCTGTCATATAGCTCATCTGTAATTTCTGATTTGATTTTATCGTTGATTAGATATCCTACCGAAGGGCCAATATTAACGTATACTTTCACATTTCGTTTTCCAAAATAAATATGGGTTAAAAAAGGTAATTCAATATAATTGAGGTTTCTTTGATAAGTATTGGGAATAGTATCTAAATCTTCTAACCACCCTTTTTGTGAAAAATTAAGTTCAACCTGCAAGGCTAAGTTTTTTTCATTACTGTATTTAAAAACAAATCCCCCCGTATAACCAAGTTTTATACCTTGCTTAACTCCAGGTGAAAAAAGTACACTTGAGTAATTAACTCCCTGCTTAATTCCCAACTGAGCAACAGGTTCAAAATCGTTAACCTGCGCGTGGGAAGAAGTAAACACAAAAAATAGAATTATAATTATAAACTGTTTTTTCAAAACTTTTCTTATTTTAGTGAAAAGCAAATATAATGAATTAACTGTTTTTAATCCTAACAATTGAATATGTAAAAATACTACACTAATTTAGTTTTTCGTATGGCACTATTTGTACAACCTTCGATTTTTATTCAGAATATACGAATTGATGAGCCGGTAACCACGCTTACCGATTTATTCGTTTCATTCGTCTGCTTTTATGCCTTTTACAAATTAAACAAAATTCCTGTCCGCAATAAGGTACATTTGTATTTACGTTATTATTTTCTAAGTATGGGTATTGCTACAGCCATTGGAGGTATTGTAGGTCATGGCTTCTTGTATATTTTCGATACACAATGGCATTTGCCCGAAAATATGGTGAATTTTATAGGCAAAATTTTCGGAAAAGATTTATTAAAAACCGTAGCCAATCCATGGAAATTACCCGGATGGCTTACCAGTATGTTTTCCATTATGTTGGTAGAAAGAGCAGCTATTGAATACGCCAGACCTTTATTAAAAAAAGGTGTAGGAAGATTTTTTGCCTGGCTGAACATCATTGAGCTTACAACATTTGTAATGCTTACATTTTTTACCCTTAATTTCTTTTTTGTTGAAATCCATTCGGCTTACGGATTATTAGTCATTGTTGCCAGCTTCAATCTCTTTGTATATATAAAAACGAAAACCAAAGGCAGCAAACTTTTTTTAATGGCCGTTGGGTTTTCCGCTATCGGAGCATTATTTTTTATGAACCAGTGGGGAATTGGTCCGTGGTTTAATCATTTTGATATTAGCCATACTTTTATGACGGTTAGTGCCCTTCTCTTTTATAAAGGTTCATTACATATTTTAAATGATCCCGTGCTGACCAAAAGAAGCTTATAAAATTCTCAGGAAAGATTATTTGAACATTTCTGTTTATAAATATGTTTCTGTTTATAAACAAATGTTAAACGAAAGAAAAAAAGGATTAACTATGAAAAATTTAGGACTATTAATAGGAACAATGCTCATCAGCATTTTTGCTTTTGCGCAGGATGTATCGGTAAATACCGAATTATCGGAACTAAAATGGACCGGTAAAAAGGTTACCGGTGAACACTGGGGATATATTCAGTTAAAAGATGCTTCACTTTCTGTAAAAAATAATAAAATTGAATCAGGAGTTTTTACAATTGATATGAGAAGTATTGATAACCAAGATTTGGAGAAAGAAAAAACAAATGCTCAATTAGTCGGGCATTTAAAATCGGATGATTTCTTCAGTGTTGATAAATATCCTGTTGCAACGTTAAAAATTAAAGAGTCGACACCTTTCAAAAATGGTTTTGCTGAAATTAAAGCAGATCTAACGATTAAAGGAATTACTCATCCTGTTTCATTTAAAGCAGAACAGCTTGTAAACGGCTATAAAACCAAAATAACGGTAGACCGTACAAAATATAATGTTCGTTATGGCTCGGGAAAATTTTTCGATAACCTGGGCGATAATATGATTTATGATGATTTTGTTTTAGAAGTAAAAATCATAACTGAATAGTCTAAATACTTCAAGGTCATACTTTAATACTTATCCGTTAAGATTAAAGTATGGCCTTTTAATTTAAATCCAAATCCAGCTCTTTACCTATAGCAAAAACAAAATTTCCGGTAGCTGCATTCACTAAAATTTCACCATCGCAATTGGGGTGAAATTCATAAAGAACGTGACCAAATACAATACTATTATTGTTTACTGATGATGAAACTTCCACATCCTGTAAAAATACATGTCCGTGGGTTGGATTTTTAAGGCAGTTAACCGAAAAATCAGTATCAATCATTGCCATTTGCAAAGCCCCTACAGAGGACTCGGTTTGGTAATTTTCAACAGCAACTGCTTGCTGACCGCCAAAAATCTTAAATTCATCATCCCATAAATTCTCATAGGTCCCCTGATGGTAAACATCAATAATCCATGCATTCTGAGAAATGGCAATTTCATTTATTTTCGTTCGTTCGTTATTTAATTTTGCCAGATTTTCATTTATTTCTTCCTCCGTTAAATCAATACCAATATCCAGATTAGAACCCAGATTAATATCCATAGCCACATAAACGGCTGTTATTTTCTCTTCGGTAAATATAACCGGAAAAGCGATAACATTTAATAATTTATAACTACCGGTTACAATATCCATATCGGTAAAAAACACAGAAATAAGGGCTGTATTTTCTCCGGTTTGTATAGCGGCAACTACCATTTGTCCATAACTATCTCCTTTGAATTTATATGGATAATCAACATTTGTGTCGATATAAATTAACGTTGATTTTTTTGATTTCGAAATTTTAGTATTGGGAATCTCATATCCCTTTAAGGATAAGATAGCTACTTCAGCTGCATATCCAACCGGGATTACTGTTTTTATGGTTTGAGTAACCGGACTCACCGGAGGATCCTGAAACCATTCCTTTACATCTTTCACTTTTCGGCAGGAAACAGTAAAAAGAATGATTATAATTATTCCTGGAACAAGTTTTTTCATCGCAACAATTTTGTATCTATAATTTTATACATAAATTGTACCGTTTTAGTTACATTAAAATTAATCATGTGATTATGGAAAAAACCTATAAGATTGCATCGTTTCTGCTCGTAATATTTGGAGCCGTTCATGCTTTATTTACACCATTTTTTTATCAAACCATCAATGCCGATTCGTTATGGTTTTTAGGAACCGGCCTTGCTTATATTTTCATGGGGCTGTACAATTTAGCTTCCCTAAAGGTTAAAATTACAAGTATTTTTAATATTGCAATCCTTTTAAATTTTATAGCTGCAATTTTCACTATTGCAGTCACATACCTGCTAAGAGAGCCTCAATCATTTATAGCCATGATTTTAGTTATTTTTGTATTTCTTAACAGTATTTTTATCAAAATTTCTAATTAACCGTTTATACTTTTTCTGTAAAGTGATAACAATTGTGTTACTCGTCATTTTGGGGCTTATTCTCGTTTTAAAAGGTGCTGATTTATTTGTTGATAGTGCATCGGCCCTGGCTCAAAGATTTAATATATCCGAGTTAGCCATAGGGTTAACTATTGTTGCCTTTGGAACATCAGCACCCGAATTCGTTGTAAATGTTTTTGCTTCGGTACAAAACCACCAGGAAATTGTTTTAGCAAATATCTTAGGAAGTAATAATTTCAATGTATTTATCATTTTAGGATTAGCCGGTATTATTACTCCACTTTCGGTACATTCAAATACTGCATGGAAAGAGATACCCTTTTTGTTGTTTACCTCATTTCTTTTAATGTTTTTGTTAAACAATCACCTGTTTTTCTCTGAAGAAAAAAGCTTGTTAAATCGGCTGGAAGGTTTTATTTTATTGCTTCTATTTCTTCTGTTTCTATTTTATGTGTATAAGCAATTAAAAACAGATAGTTCAACTGCAAAGCTGCCAATAAAAGAGTTCCCGGTATTTAAAATAATTCTTTTTTTCATTCTGGGTTTGGGAGGATTGGTTGTGGGCGGTAAACTGGTGGTTCAAAATGCCATAAAAATAGCCACGATCTTGCAGGTTAGTGAAAAAATTATCGGACTAACCATTGTTTCTGTTGGAACATCTTTACCGGAATTAGCCACTTCGATTGTTGCCGCTGCAAAAAAGAACAACGATATTGCCGTTGGAAATATTATCGGATCGAATATTTTTAATATTCTATTGATCTTAGGATTAAGCTCAATCATTAATCCCATTACTTATGATTTAAAATTCAACACCGATTTATTAATTTTAACGGGAGGAACATTATTTCTATTCATCGCTATGTATACCGGTAAAAGAAAAAAGCTGGATCGATGGGAAAGTATACTGCTATTTGTTTTTTATATGACCTATATGGTTTATTTGATTTTGGTTTAATTATTTTGTTTTTCTTTATTCATTCTTTTCAACTGTTTCATTACATTTTTTGAGGTAAGCGCATAAAATGGGCGAATAGGGACGCCTGCCTTTTTTAAACTTTTAGCAATCCAGACATTGCATGTTTTAAAAATATAATATTTCTCGACAGAAAGATAAAACTGACTATTATGTTTTAATCCATTCTTTAGTTTAATATTATTACTGTACTCGTCTAAAGCAAAGCTTTTATTGAAGTATTGAATCAGGTTTTTAAAATTTTCATCATTCATATGAATGATTACTATCTCAGAATTTTCATAATGCTTTTCAGGATTATCCATTAATGCAGTAATATGCAAGGCCGATTTTGTTGGGAATAACCCTGCCTTAAAAGCAATCCAAAAACTTTCTTCTTCAGCCATATAAAAATCTTTATCCCCCCAACCTATCTCAATAAAATTAAATGTACTAAAATCATCTTGTAAAGAAGGAAAAAATTCTAATGCTTCGTTCTTATCAAAAATAACTCCGGTGTGCCAATCGTATTTTACGACATAAATTTTATGGTGGTTAAACTCTTGATCGGACTCCTGAGCAAATGAGAAACAATGAAATAATATCAATACTTGAATCCACAGCAAACAAAAAAAAATGTTTCTCATATTTCACGGTTTTAATTACCTGTTAAGCGTATATCCGAATATCGCAATCCAATGGGAGACACTTCCCGCAATAACCAATAAATGCCAAATTAAATGACTATATTTAATTTTTTCTAATTTAAAAAACAACACTCCCAGTGTATAACATCCTCCACCAATTAAAATAAGTTTCAATCCTGTGGGGTGCATATTATGATATAACGGTATTATAAATAATAGCAGCAACCATCCCATGATAATATAAGCAATCACATAAAAAATATTGACTCCTTTTTCAAATTTATTGGGAATAAATATTTTTATCATAACACCGGTAAGTGCCAGTCCCCACTCAATTCCAAACATCACCCATCCCCAGTCGTTACGAAGAACAACCAAAGCAATGGGTGTATACGTTGCAGCAATAAAAAGAAAAATCGCTATCTGATCGAAATTATGAAAAAAATCTTTTGCTTTGGAACCAAGGGGTAAAGAATGGTTTAATGTAGATGACATATAAAGTAAAACAAGGAACGAACCATAAATAATATAACTAACTACATGCCAAACCGTTCCATATTTAGTCGAAAAAACAGCCATAAGCACTAACGCTACTACAGCAAATACGGCACCTACCCCATGGGATATTGAATGTGCAATTTCTTCTTTCTTAGTAAAACGTTTGTTTTTTGTCATTCATAAACCATAATTACAAGTAAAAATCGTAAAACAATTTTGAATAACAAAACATTTAAAATAAAAAATGGTATCAGCAAAGTGCCCATACCATTTCATTCTTAGTTTAATTATCTTATTACAAATGCACTCCTGCTCCCGGACCCAGAGGTAATCCAATAAGTAACCAAGCGATTAATAGAACAACCCATCCGAGAAAGAAAATGACTGAATAGGGTAACATGGTAGCCACAATGGTTCCAATACCTGCTTTTTCATCGTATTTTTGAAAATAAACAATAATCAGGGCAAAGAAACTCATCATAGGCGAAATCATATTGGTAACACTATCGCCAATACGATAAACAACTTGTGTCAGTTCAGGTGTATATCCTAAAAACATAAATAAAGGGATAAAAATGGGGGCCAAAAGCGCCCATTTTGCCGAAGCACTGCCCATAACCAAATTAATAAGGCCTGAAAAAATAACAAACAATATCACCAGGGGGATTAAACCTAAATTCAGGCTTTCTATGGCATGAGCTCCTTTAATAGCGATTATTATTCCCAGGTTGCTCGAGTTAAAATACTCAACAAACTGTGCAGCAAAAAATACCAGTACGATATAAGCAGCCATTGATTTCATCGATTCGGACATCCCCTTCATTACATCCGCATCATTTTTATATTTACCGGTTACCACTCCATAAACTACACCCATTAAACCCGCAACTAAAAACAGCAGAGCAACCACACCTTTTAATACCGGGGATCTCAATAATGAACCGTCAGTACCTCTTAGCACTCCATTTTCAGGAATTAAACCTATAAGTAATAATACGATAAAGCCTCCCAATACCCACAATGATTTTTTTATCCCTTTCTTTTCTATGGGAGTTAACCGGCTTATTTCTTCCTGTTCCAGCTTATTGTCATTGCTATATTTCCCTAATCGCGGAATAATTATTTTCTCAGTGACCCAGGTACCTAAAAAAGCAATTAAAAAAGTAGACGCAACCATAAAAAAGTAGTTGGCTGTTGGATTAACATGGTATGCCTTATCCACAAGATGAGCTGCTTCCTGGGACAACCCTGCAAGTAAAGGGTCAATCGTACCTAAAATTAAGTTCGCTGAATATCCCCCTGAAACACCTGCAAAACCTGCTGCTAAACCTGCAATCGGGTTACGGCCCACCGCCATAAAAATGGTGCCCGCTAAAGGAACCAAAAGAACATATCCTACACTGGATGCCAGATTTGACAAAATACCGGCAAAAACAATAATGAAGGTTAACAATCTTTCGGGCGAATAAAGGACCAGACTTCTTATCACCACGGCAATTAATCCTGAATTTTCGGCCAAACCAATACCCAGCATAGCAACAAGAACAATTCCCAGGGGTGCAAAACTGGTGAAATTATTAACCATCTCGGTTAAAATCATATGTAGTCCGTCACGCGATAATAAGTTAATAACCTGGTATTCTTCTCCGGTTCCGGGATGAACAGCTGACGATCCAATAAAAGAAAATATCGCTGATAAAACTAATACACTTAAAGCAAAAAGTCCGAATAATGAGGCAGGATGCGGAAGCATATTCCCTACCCGTTCAACTCCGTTTAAAAAAATCTGTACTGGGCTTTTTTTCATTGTTTTGGTTTATAAAAGGTTTAAAAATCTTTTATTCTTCTACTATAAAAAACACAATTTCAATTACTTACAATTACAAATATACAAATCATTAAAGTTTTCGAAAATATATGATTCTATTTAACTTTCAAAGTTTAATGATAAAAATCGACTAATATTTACCAACATAAATATCTACTGCATTGTTTATTCGGACTTTTCTGTTTTTTTATAGATAACCTTTCGATCGTTTAAATAATTCAGGATATAATGAAAACATTCGGGATATTTCCCCATAAGCTCAGGAGGAAACATCCCTTTTTTGGAAAACACTCCGTTTAAAATCATATCGGCAACAGCTGTAGCTGTATAGCCTGTGGTTCGGGCCATCGAAGATATTTTTTCTTTCTGATCGTATTCGTCATATAGATCATAAACAATGGTTTTTGCTTTTCCTTCTACCGTTCCTTTGAGCGTTACTTTCATCACAGTAAACTCCTCATCATCGGGATTAAGTTTCCAGGCATTGTACAGTATTTCAGAAGTAAAATCAAAAGGAATTATTTCTTTTCCTTTAACTTTTAAGGGTTTTTGATTTAAAAACCCCGCGGCCTTAAGTGCTTCTATCATCCGGATATGTCCGGGAAAACGCAACGTTTTCTCTTTCATGTCGGGAATAGTATTCAGGGTATAAATCAATGAACGCAAACCATCTGAATTAAAAGCTTCCAGTGTTCCTACTTTTTCAAATTCTATTAATTCTACATCGCTCATTGCCGATTTAGTTAACAGCTTTCCATTTTCTACATATCGTGCTGGTCGGGTATATTCTTCCATTACATCACAGGGTGAAAATGGTGCTTTATACTCAAAAGGAAAACTACGCACTTTGGGTAACCCACCTACCATATACTCAAAACTCTCAATGGTCATTTGTTCATGATGATATCCGGCAATAATATTGGGCATTCCGGGTGCTACACCACAGTCCATAATTACTGTAACATTATTCTCTTTAGCCATAGAATCCAAACTCAAAACATTCTCAGGCAAAAAAGAGATGTCCACCAAATCTTTTTTACTCAAAATCACATTTTTCATCGTTTGATAACCTAAAAATCCCGGAACAGCTGAAATAACTATATCACAATCATGAATGGCATCGGACAAATTATGTTCCTGAGTAACATCTAAAAATTGTGTTTCAATAGAATAATTTGAGGATAAAAAATGTAATGCATCATGGTCTATATCCATGGATTTAACGTTATATTTCTTTGACAGGTCGATAGCTATAGCTTTTCCTACCATGCCAGCACCAAGGACTACAATATTTTTCATCGTTTAATAATTTTTGGTTAATAATCAATTGAAATAAATACAAGAGGAAGTAAGCAGAAAGGATTATAATCCGTTAAAACGATTCAGGAACCTTATCATATTAACTTTTTGAATAATCATGCAAATCAAAAATAAACTAAATTTATTAAATATAAGGATAATCTTTTTCTGTCAAAATTCTTTTTTGAATTATACATTCAAAATAATATCTTTATCTCTTCAATTGTAAACAAAACTTAAATACTATGAGATATATTTTACTTCCCGTGCTAAGTTTCTTATTTCTGACTGTTCAGGCTCAGAAGGTAGAGAATTTAAAGATGTCACAAAATGGTGGCGAGCTTGTTTTTACCTATGATTTAACCAGTGAAACAAAAAGTAACTTTTTTAGCATTGAGCTATTCTTCTCCGATGATAACAATCGTTGGGAGAAAATAGAAAAAGCTTACGGAGAGACCGGCGACAGCATTGTTTCCGGTACCCATAAGAAGATTGTGGTTTGGGTAGATCATCTGGATAAGATACAACCCAAACTATACTTTAAAGTTGTTGCATCTTTTGAAAATGTTGATCAGCAAAAGAATGGCAGTTTAACCGGTTCAAAAGGAGATAAATATTCCTGGATAAGAATAGGACAAACCCGATGGATGACACAAAACTTAGGGTCAAAAGCTACGATTAATCCGTGTGGCCAATTTTTTACCAACTATGAGGCAAGAAATGCATGTCCCGATAACTGGCACCTGCCATCGGACGAAGAATGGATGGATCTGGAAACCCATTTTGGCATACCTGCAAAAAAAGCTAAAGAACACGGGTTGCGTGAGATTAATCCGGAAGAACTTAAGAACGCTGGTTTTCTCCTCACAACATGTAACTATGATGAATCATTTTATCCCAATCAGCAAGCTATTGCTTTTTGGACAAGTACAGGCAGCTCAATGCTCCACCTGGGTTATTCAGATAAATATTTAGCGCGGATTATCCGCCTCAATGAAAATCAAATCAGCAAAGAACTACGCGACAAAAAAGAAAAATTAAGTGTACGATGTGTACAAAACGCAACGTTTACCGATAAAATATCGGAACAAATTGAAGCAACAATTACTACCCAACCTACCATGGGTATGGTAAATCATCCTTTTTCAGGCGAGGAAATGGAGTGGATTTACAGAGCTGATAATATCTGGATGAAGGATGATATTACCGGTAGTTACCAATATACAGATATTGATGGCCGTTGTCCTGCCGGATGGAAAATTCCTACCAAAGAAGACTGGGAAGCCCTGTTTAATGAAATGAAGCCATCGATAGAGCTATCCAATGAAAAAGAAGTGCTTAGCCAACGGTTTAGTAGTGAGGGAGCATGGGGAATGAATTTCTCGAATGCTGACTATTGGATGGATATCCCTTATTATACCTACAATACCTACTGGATTTTCAATGACGACAAGGAGGTTAGTAAAAAAACCATGCCTTTCCCTACGAATTACCGTGGAATGGCACAATGGACCACTAAGCTAACGCACGAAGAAGCCAAAATACGTTGCGTTCTGGCCGAAAAGAAATATTTAGAAAAAAGCAAACAATTAAACCGGGGAACGATTATTGATAAAAGAGACCGCAAAGAATATCCCTGGATTGAGATTGACGGCACGACGTGGATGGCTGAAAATCTATCGCACGATATGGGCGAATACAGTATTTGTCGCGATAATATAAAGGTTGATTGTAAACTATTTGGGCACATGTACAGCATTAAAACCGACGAGAATATTTGTCCCGATGGATGGAGATTGCCCACATCAGACGAGTGGAAATACTTACTCATTAATAAGGCAGCAAATAACCTGCCCATACTTTTACCTTTTGGTGGTACCGGATTTAATCTGTTACTGGGAGGTGAAATTCTTGAAGACGAAACCGGAAAAGGAAATATTTATACGGCCAACTACCTCTTTTTAGATGATGATGACCATGGATATTATTACATCGACTCCAAAGGAAAAGTTGAACTCAATAGTAGAGCCAAAAATAGAGATTATTACTATGTGCGGTGTGTAAAGAAATAAGTTTAACGTGAAAAATATTTAAATATTAAATCGTGCTACAAAAAAATTGCAGCACGATTTTTCTTTTATAACTGTTCTTCTGGAATGGCCATATCGGGTGAGAGATGCTTGTAATTTTGTTCGTTTTTCCAGGTTTTTTCATACATTTCTAATTTCTCTTCCATAAAATCAGCTAATTTCTCATTCATTTTTTCGATTTTATTTTCAGGAGTAACTACAGGAGGACGTTTATTAATTAATTTCCGGGCCCGTTCAAAAGTTTCCGTATCGCTTATACTTAAAGGGGTTAGACCAACACGAGCTTTCCAGGCACCCATAATTACATCCACAATAACGATGTAGGTTTGTCCTGCTTCAAGCTCCGCAGTTATAAATTCCTTATTTTCTGATGATGCCCAAAACAAATGATTGCCTGGCTCTACTTCATAACGCATATATTGATCGCCTTTAAAGGCACCAATATATTTATCCTGGTGAAAAAATTCAAAAGAGGTAGGTTTCCCGTATTTTGTAACCCTTACAAAATAAACAGCAGCTTTCTCATCTTCAGGTGGTTCAAAACCTTGAGCAAAAACAGTACTAATGCCCGTTAATGCCACAAACAGGGTAATCAGTAATCGCTTTTTCATTTTTCGTAAAATTAAGTTAGTAATCCGGTTTATAAAAACAAAAACAAGTTATAAAAAACTGAAATACAATTCAATAATTGTAAATAATAAAATAACTACATCAATAAAACTAAAAAAACCGGCGGATTAACCCGCCGGTTTTACTTAAAATGTTATATAGGAATAAAAAAACTACATTTCAATCCATGTAGCCATTTCTTTCCAATCCTGCTGATTAATGTATGCGATAAAAATATCAACCAATTTTTCAAAAGTAAAATATTCTTCTGCTTCAAACATTCCTCCTTCATCGCTATACTGGACAATAAATCCCTGCTCCGAGGTGGATGTCTGAATAAAACCTTCTTTACCGCTAAGAATCATAAAAAAATTATCGTCGTTTAACGACTGTAAAGCTTCTTCTATCTTTTGGTCCGATGGACTTTCAAAAATATCACCATTGGCCATTTCTATCGAATAATCTGCTCTGTTGGCTATCTTTTGAGTCTCTGCAGAATTTTTAGCAGCAGCCTTTTCGGCTGAAGCAGCTCCAATACTGGTCGCACCTTGGTTAAATTCCTCTCTTGAGACATTGTCAATACCCAGTGCAAAAGCTTTCCATGCTGATTTATCGAAACTACTTAAAATAACCACATTAAGATTTCCATTGGGATTATCGCTAAAGTAGGCCAGTGCCATCAAAACATCCTTCCCCATTACATCCCCTTTAGAATAGCGAATTTCTTTAATTCTGCCATCCCATTTTTTTGCGATGTCAACTAACGGTTTTCCGTCATCACTTTCAAAAAAATCATCATTGACTACATACATCATCATGCCGCTTACATGTTTTTTTAACAAGTCAGCATCTTGTCTTTGGTATGCTTTTATCACTTCTTCTGCAACAGATTCGGCATCGCCTTGAGCAAAAGTCAGATTGATGGAAATAAAAAAAACGAATAGCAGTAGTAAATCAATTAATTTTCTCATCGTAAATTATTTTTGGTTAATAACAATAAATGCAGTTTGCATTGAATAGCAATTTACGATATAATTTTTCGGCATTCAACTTTAATGAGGATAAATTAAGGGTAAGGATATTTTATTCATTTATTTCCGAACCATTAACGGGGCATAAAAATAAAACCCTCTATACAAGAGGGTAAACAATTGAAAGGCAATCAATATTTGTTGTTGGTAAGGCATTTAATCAAAAACGGAGCCTCTCATAGAGGCCCCGTTGAAAAAAAACTGATCAATGTATTAGGTGTTATCAATCATCATTAAAATGCAACACCTGTTAATCTGCCGCTGGGACATATACAATTTCAGAGTCTCCGAACCAAATAGTCATCTCATTTTCCGTATTGTTTAATGCTGCTCGGCATACAAAATAGGACTCACAAGTCCCGCCAACATCTGAAGAATTAGTAATATTGGCGAAAAAATAGGTGTTATCATCAATAAAAGTAAACTGTTTTAAATCACCAGATTCAGAATAATTTGTTGCGGTATATTCATAGCCTGAGGATGCATTTATTTGCCATAAATCATCCGTTTGAAGATCAGTCCAGTAACCTATAAAACCATCATCAATAGCTGACAATTCAATTTTGTTTACCTGCCATGATTCTGCCGCTGAAGGTCCGGCCGACATAACATTACCATCGGATGATATGTCTGCATAAATGGCAACTTCAAACGAGGCCTCCACCCAGTTCAAATATGGCTCATTATTTTGTGTTTCCGCCCAGTCGTGGGTAAGGCTAACAAGGAGTTCGTCCCCTTCGATAGTATACGTTCCGAGATGACCGGCAGCCTGCTCTCCTCCCAAAAAAGAAAGTATTTTAATATTGCCGGCGTTATCCAAATCGAAAAATATCGCATCACAGTCCGCACCGTTGGGACCTTCAAATACCGTATCATAAAATCCAATCCAGGTTCCTACAACCTGTTCCTGAGTGAGACCTGCAGCTTCATCGTCATCGCTACATCCTGCTGAAAACATCACAATAGCTCCAACAAGAGCCAGTGACAATACATAAAATAACTTTTTCATATGATTCTTTTTAAATTAAAAATATAGTAATAAATAATTGTGATGATCGAGTTTAATTAATTTACGATTCGTTATAGCTTGCTGAATTAATCAAGAGTCCCTATGGTTAATTCCTTTTTGAGCAATAAAGATTGTACGTTCATACAAACATTATTTTATTCTGAAAGTGTCAAATTCCACAGGGATGTTAATAATATTCTGATTCATTATGCTTTATCAAATTTAAAAATAAAATTTTAAATTTAAAAGGGTTATGTTTAAAAATTAACACTTTCGTATCAAACAACTTTTTAAACCACCTGCGTAGATATCTTTTCATTACGCTCACTACCGACCCCCATAATTTCTATGTAATATATATAATGGGCAAAAAGAACGAACAACGCCAACTACTTTTTTTATTCAAATATTTTTCATTAAATGATTTTTGAATGTAAAACAAGGGACAGCCGGTTTTATTTTTTGAACCGACGGGTTCCCAAAATAAAGCAATAAACATCTTATAGCAATAACCGACGGGTTAACCCGTCGGTTGATTATCTGTTATCTGTCTGTTATAAACCGTTGGTTATAATATCACAGGCAACGATGCCGGTGATACATTTAATTTTTAGTCTATTCCACCAACTCCAGTCCCATATCCAACCCTTTATCTACGGCAGGAATTCCTTCATCCATCCATTGGGGTATAGGTTTACCTTTCAGATAATGGTCGAAAAACTGTGCCATACGCACCTGGAAATCATATTTATCCCGCACTTTGGTCGGCCAGTGGTCGGCCTCGTTATAATTTAGCAGCCATGCTTCTTTTCCCAATCTGCGTAAAGCAATAAAAAATTCTATTCCCTGGCTGAATGGAACGGCGCCGTCATCTTCGTTATGCATGATTAGCAATGGTGTTTGGATTTTATCGGCAGTAAACAACGGTGAATTTTCAAGGTAACGTAAGGGGGATTCCCAGATAGATTTTCCGATACGGCTTTGGGTATGCTCGTACTGGAACGAACGGTTACGTCCGGACCAGTTACGAATACCGCCATAAGCGCTAAACATATTTACTACCGGAGCCCCCGATTCGATTGCTGCAAACAGGTTGGTTCGTGTGGCCAGGTAAGCTACCTGGTATCCGCCCCAGCTGTGTCCCTGGGCCGCGATAGCATTTTCATCCACAAAACCTTCTGAAATAAGTTGTGTCACACCCGGCATTACACAATTAAAAGCATCTTCGCCCGGATACCCTTCTTTGTAATAAACATCGGGATTAAAAATAATGTATCCGTTGCTCGAGTAATAATGATAATCAACTGTAGAACGATGCGCTTCGGGAATATGATGGTTATATAATCGTTGGGATGATTTTTCGTAAAAATTGACAATCATCGGGTATTTTTTGCTGGGGTCGAAATTGGCCGGTTTAATTAATAAACCTTCGAGTTTCCTTCCATCCAGTGATGTCCAACTGTAGAGTTCCTTGGTTCCCCATAAAAACTCCTCCTGCTGTGGATTAACATCGCTGATTTTTACCGGATTCTTGAAGTTTTTACCCGCTGCAACCAGGTTTGGAAACTCCTCAAAATTTTCCCTTGTAAAAACAAAAACATCACTATTTTGGGCTTTTATCGGACGGTTTAATTGATATTTTCCATAAATCAATTGTTGGGGTTCTTTTTTACCTTTCCAGTTGGTTTTGAAATAACCATCTTCTCTGGTAATCTCATGATGTGCAGATAAGTAACCCGGTTCAGATGGATTAATTCCTTTTTCCGCCGTTTCTTTGCGGTCAAAATCAATGTACCGGTAATTTATTTTTTCATTTCTTCCATTGAGGGTTACATTCACAGGGTTACTCCTGCTTTCAGGGTCTACTTTCCAGATATCATAACGGTCGTATACCAGCAATGCTTCATCTTTTTCAAGCCACCCGGCTATTCCGTAAGGTGATGGAGGGTTTGGAATATCATTGATTTCATCCGCACACTGGATTGAACGGGGCGATGTAATCTGAAACTCTTTACCGGTAGCAATTTTATAGGTATTCCAGGTAGTATCCATATAATTGTACCAGTACACATAACTCCCGCCGGGCGAAACATTCGGGTAGGCTCGAATATCTTTTTTAATCATTTCAGCATTACCAGATTTTATATCAATCAGATAAATATCATGATGATAAGGATATCCTTCCCACATGGTTTGTACCGAATAAGGTAAGTTAGACCATGCTAATACCTTCTCCGAATCACCCTTTTTGATGAGTCTTATTCCGGTATACTTTTCATTTTCCAAGGGTACCATTTTATCCGTGTCCAGATGATAAACGGCCAGGTAGGATTTATTTAAATCGCGTTTTTTATTATGCAACTGCTCGGATTGTAAAACCGGTTCTTTCCAGTGCCAGATATCCAATGGAGGAATCTCTTCTTCTAATTGGGTCGTATCTTTTTCAGGTCTTACAGGAGCCGTACCGAAAAAAATACGGTTTGAATTTTCGGCAAAACGAATGCTCCCATTTTCACTGATTTCCCACTTTTCGGGTATAGCTGGATTTTCATTGGTAACAATTTCCCGGGTAACGAGATCATTGTCCCTATAAAATAAAGAATAGTCTTTCTTTTTGTTTTTAGATGTATCGGCAAGAAAAGCTACTTTCTGCCCATTTTTATCAATGGTTAGTTGTTTGAAAGTTCCTTTTGCCTTTATTATAGCTGTAAGATTCTGATCCGTAAAATTAAACCGATATACACCCGGCTCAAAAGAATCCTTTTTTCCTGTACTTGAAAAGGCTATAACCTCATTCTCTTCGGCTAACTGGTAATCTTTAACAAAAGGATATTCAACTTCTTCCGACGACTCTAGATTCCTTAGTACCAGCTTATATCCGTTTTCTACAGATTCTTTTTTAGGTTTATTTTCATTTTCTGAAGCTGAAGAATCTTCTTCAACGGGAGTTTCTACCTGGTAAGCCATCCATCCATCCCATTTCTCCGGGATCTTATAAGATTTAAAATCAGGGACTGTATCTATCCGGTCTGTTGCTAAATGATAAATACCCAATTTATTTTTGGGCATATCCTCTTTTTTGGTTGTTGCCAGTTTTAATTGGTGGATGGTATCTTCAGCAGGCACAATGGTAAAAATCACATATTCCGAATCGTTGGTAATATCCGCATCCGTAGCACAAGGTAATGTAGCAATTTCTTTACCATTATTTTGTGTAATTTTAAGTTCCGGGTCGCCTTTCCATGGTTCTGATTTGTAAACAATAGTATTCCCATCGTTAGCAATGATGGTTTCGGTAATCCGGTTCCATTGCAAAATATCATCGAACGTTAAAGGCTTTTTGTTTTGCTGGGCAAAAACACCCAGACTAAAAATCATGAGTAAAGTTAAAAGATTCAATTTTTTCATAATGAGTGATTTATGGGTTATATCTATTTTATTTTTTACTCTGACGTATTCATAAATTTCATGAATAATGTAGGTTAGATAGCTTAAATAATAATTCGTTTAATTA
>DATFIZ010000040.1:0-9544 GCA_035269575.1 Bacteroidales bacterium
AAGAAGGTTTAACCACTAAGAACTCAAAGTCCCTCACAAAGGTCCTCGAAGGTTTAGAAAATAACACGTTTTATTCCATTTTTTAAATGTTTGACATTAAAGTTTGCTAATAAACCCAAGTGACACCCTGATAATTTTAAACAGGTTAATATTTGTGCTAAATGCACATCTGATAATGCTTCAACAGATTTTATTTCAACTATTATTTTGTTTTCTACCAATAAATCTATTCTATAACCAGCATCAAGTTTTACTTCTTCGTAAACCAAAGGTAAAGCCTTTTGTTTTTCAACTTGTAAACCTGTTTTTTGAATTTCATAAAACAAGCATTCCTCGTAAGCACTTTCAAGAAGTCATGGTCCTAATGAAGAATGAATTTTAAATGAACAATCTAAAACAGTTTTAAAAAATTTTTCAATAGCGTAAATTTTTTTCATGGTGCCCTTAGTGATATCCTTAGAGAACTTTGTGGTTAAAAAATTAATTATTTATTAAACACATAACTTAATATTTTATAATACAATTTAGCTGCTAAAAAGTCGGGTGCTTTGTTGTTTTTATTGGGGCATAGCTCCATGATATCAAACCCGACAATCGTTTTGTTTGCTGCAACTAATTTTATAAAATTAACCACCTGGTACCAGGTTAATCCTCCGGGCTCGGGCGTTCCGGTAGACGGCATAATGGAGGGGTCAAAGCCATCCAGATCAATGGTTATAAATACATTGCCGGTGAGTTTGTCCATTGCTTTATTCATCCATTTAGGGTCAGCATGAATTTCGTGGGCAAAAAAGCAGTTTTCTTTCTTGAGAAACTTTTTTTCCGACACATCCATGCTTCGGATACCAATCTGTACGAGGTTTGCTGATTTTTGTGCTTCATGCACGGCACAGGCATGATTACATGGTGTGCCTTCGTACTCGTCTCTCAGGTCGGCATGTGCATCGATTTGCAGGACCGTAAGGTTATTAAAATGGGTTTTAAATGCCCTAATGGAACCAATACTTACCGAGTGTTCTCCACCAAAAACCGTAACAAATTTTCCTTTTTTAAGGTATGTAAGCACCGTTTCGTGGACCCGGTCAACCATTGCTTCGGGTGAGCTGTCTTCGGTGACTGGTTCAGATAAAAAGATCCCCTTTTTGTAAACTTCAGTATCGGTTTCTATGTCGTAAACCTCCATATTCTCAGAAGCCTCGAGAAAAGCGTCAGGCCCTTTGTGGGCCCCTTTAATCCACGTGCTGGTAGCGTCGTAGGGTACAGGAATAAGCACAATGTTTGAGGTTTCTAATTGTGCATATTCATCGGGTATTCCGGCGTAATTTTTCATCATTTTCGCTGATTATTTTTTGTTATACCCTAATATCTTTAGCATATCCTGAGGTTCCTGTTCTTTCGTAAACAACCGGGTGGTTGGTTTTCCGTTTTTATCTTTATCAATAATAATATGTTTTGGACCGGGGATCAGACAGTGTTGCAACCCTCCGTATCCGCCTAAGGTGTCCTGGTAGGCACCGGTATTAAAAAAACCGATATATAATGGTTCGCCCGATGATATTTTGGGCAGATAGATGGCATTGGCATGCTGTTCGGAGTTATAATAATCATCGCTGTCGCAGGTTAATCCGCCCAGAAAAACCCTTTCGTAGGTGTGGTACCATTTGTTGACAGGAAGAAGAATAAACCGCTTATTAATAGCCCAGCTGTCGGGGAGAGTCGTCATAAAGGAACTGTCAATCATATTCCATGCCTCCCGGTCGTTTTGTTTTTTTTGGCCTAAAACAGAATAAATAATACCACCGCTTTCGCCCACCGTAAATGAACCAAACTCGGTAAAAATATTAGGTTCTTTTAAATTGTTGGCTTCACAATACAGTTTGATTTGTGAAATAATTTCATCGGCGATATATTCATAATCATAATCGAACGACAATGAATTTTTAATGGGGAATCCCCCGCCAATATTTAATGAATCGAGCTCGGGGCAAACTTTTTTTAATTCACCGTAAACATTTAAACATTTTACCAGTTCACTCCAGTAATAAGCATTGTCTTTAATCCCGGTATTTATGAAGAAATGCAGCATTTTAAGCTGAATATTGGGATTTTCTTTAACCTGCTTTTTATAAAAAGAGACAATATCTTTATATCCGATTCCTAAACGTGAAGTATAGAATTCAAATTTTGGCTCTTCTTCTGAGGCAATACGGATACCAATCTGAAAAGGCACCTCAATAAGCTCTTCCAGCTGGTCCAGCTCTTTAAAATTATCAACCACCGGAATGGTATTGTAAAACCCATGATTGATTAAACGGGCTATATTTTCAATGTATGCCTCGCGTTTAAACCCGTTACAAATGATATAGGTTGATTTGCTGATTTTTTTTTCTTCGTAAAGCTTTTCGACTATATTGATATCATAAGCCGATGAGGTTTCGATATGGATATCGTTTTTCAACGCTTCGTGAAGAACGTGTTTAAAATGGGAGCTTTTGGTGCAGTAGCAATAATAATAGTTGCTTTTGTAATTGACCTTCTTCATGGCATTACGGAACCATTTTTTTGCCCGTTGGATCTGATTAGAAATTTGGGGCAGATACGTAAATTTTAACGGCGTTCCATATTCTTCGATAAGTTCCATCAGGGGGATTTCGTGAAAAAGCAGGTTGTCATTATCTAAGCTAAACTCTTTCTGAGGAAAGTCGAAGGTTTGTTCTATTAAGTCTATGTATTTAATCCTCACTTCATGAAATTTTTGATGGGTTAATAAAAAGCAAATTAACTATTTTTACATGGATAATTTCGTAAAATTATATGTTGAAATTAAGGGTAAGTTTTATTTTTTTCAAGTTATCGGGGCAAAAAATAAAAAAAGCCGCAATAATGGCGGCTTTTGCAGTTAAGAAAATATTTTTATTAATAATATAAAATCCAGGCTTTCAGGTTTTTTTCCTGGGTTAAAAAGCGATATTCGGCTAACGCTTTTCTTTTATCAGAAAAGGAGTTATAACTTACCGCATGCATTCCATTTCTTTCGCCAAGCTTTTCGGCATTATATCCCTGCTTTTTCAGATCTTCCAGAAAACGTTCGGCATAATTTTCATTTTTAAAACTACCTGCAATGATGTAGTATTTTTTTTGTGCCGGGGCAGCTGACTTTGTTTCTTGTTTTGCAGCTGTAGTTGTTTTTTTGTCTGTATCAACGGTTGCTTTTTTATCAGCTGTTTGTTTTTTGGACGCTTCTTCTGTTTTTGCAACCTTTTCTTCCTTTGAAGTGGATTTTTTTTCTTGTGCTATTTCTGTCGTAGCTTTTGTTTTGCTTTTGTCCTTATTAAAAATGGCCTCAATTTTATCTATATTAATTAGTGCAAAAATGAGTAAAACAGCAATAGGAACACCGATGGCCACAGTCCATATAACACTTTTGTTAAGCGGTTGCTTTTCTTTCCGGTAGCTTCCTGTTTTTGGCGCTTCAGGTTTGGCGGGCTCTTCTTTTTCAGGAGTAAATTCTTGCAACCGGGTTTTCTTCACACTTTCTTTTTTTGTTTCTTTTGGGGGCTCCTGATCCGCTTTTTTTGCCTTTTCGTCATCTTTTTTCGTTTTGGGCGATGCGGTTTTTTGAGCCGTTGATTTTTTTGTTTTGGGTTCTTCGGCTTTTACCGGTGCCGTTTTTTTCTCTTCTTTGGAACGTTCCTCATCCTTTTCGTTAGCGATGGTTATAAACTGTACCTTACCCTGTTTGTCAATAATAAATTTACCAAAGTCTTTAATCTCAAAAGGCTTTTCGTTATCAAGCTCTTTTTTTACCGCATCAATAAATTCTTTGATTTTTTCAGAAGCCTGTTCTTTGGTAACCCCCTCTTTTTTTATGATATATTTTTCTAACAGCTCATCGTTAAATTTTAAGAAAGGGCTGAAGTAAATGTCTTTTAATTTCTTGTCCAGGGTTTCTGCATCTTTACTTTTTGATGTTGCCCGTACTAAAAAAGCGCCGAAATTAGGAATAATAACCCTGTTATTGGTAGCCAGTAATTCCTGAATATAGGTTGCAATCATAACCATGATTTTTTAAGTTGTTAGCTTTTAAGGTATAAATGTATAAATTTTAAAATAAAATTAGAAACGTTCAAGCGATTATGTTTATCTGCATCTTTTAAAAGATTAAATATGAACGGTTAATTTTTTGAAAAAGCATTGTTAATCGCTGTAAAGAGGGTTTCAATACTAATGGGTTTTGGCAGGTAGTGATCGCATCCTGCATTCAGACATTTTTGTTTCTCATCATCGCGTGTAAAATTAGATTGAGCAATGATTTTTAGATCCTGTTTGTGTTCTTTAATTTTTCTGGTTGCCTCGTATCCGTCCATATTGGGCATTTTTATATCCATGATAACCAAATCAATCTTATTTTTTAAGCACAAATCAACCGCTTCTTTACCGTCTTTTGCCCAGATAATTTTCGCTTTGGTTGAGCTTAACAATTCTTTAAGATAGGTGTAATTGGTATCTAGATCTTCTGCGATTAGAAAAACTTTGTCTTCCCAGTCGAAAGTTAATGGTTTAATGTCCTCAAGAGGCTTTTTCTCGTTACTGTTTTTATGAACTAAAGGGAGGGTGAAATAGATGTTTGTTCCCTGGTTGGGTGTAGACTGAGCCCATATTTCGCCCCCCAGATGATGAACGATTCGTTTGGCAATGGTTAGTCCAATGCCTGTTCCTCCATATTCGCGGGTATAGGATTCGTCAACCTGCCGGAAAAGGTCATATATCATCTCAAATTTGTCGTTGGCGATTCCTATACCGGAATCAATCACATAAAAAAGGATTTTATTTTCATCTTTAACGAATGAATAACCAAACTCCACAAAACCTTTTTGTGTAAATTTCATTGCATTTTCAATGAGGTTAAACAGCACTTGTTTTAAACGGATGCTATCGGTTACAAACGAAAAATCTTCATCTCTTACCCCTTTGTTTATCGAAACACGAAGATTTTTTTGGAGGTTTTGTTCAATTTTTATACTGAAAGAAACGTATAAATCCAGTAAAAGCTTGTTGACATAACATTTTGTGTAGTTAATTTCGAAGTTCCCCGACTGTATTTTGGAGATTACAATGACATCGTCGATTTGTTTTAGCAGGGTTTGACTGTTTTCGTTGATTAAGTTATTCAGTTTTACCTTTTCGTCGTAAGGGAGATCTTCATCGAGCAGTAAGGTTGAGAAGCCAATGATAGCATTCAGGGGGGTTCGTATTTCGTGCGAAAGATTTGCCAGGAAGGCTGTTTTCAGGCGGTTGGATTCTTCGGCCTGCTCTTTTGCCTGCATAAGCTCTTTCTCGTTTTGTTTGCGTTTGGTGATGTCTTCGGCAATGATAATGAAATGGGCAATTTCATTTTTATTGTTTTTTACGGGAGATATGGATACCAGCTCCCAGTAAATTTCTCCGTCTTTTTTGCGGTTTTGTATTTCTCCCTGCCAGTCTTTGCCTTCCGATACGGTAGCTATAATGTCTTTGTAGAATGCCTGAGCCGATTTTGAATCGTTTAATATACCTACTTTTTCACCCAGCACTTCTTCCGGTGTATAACCTGTGAATTTGGTAAAAACAGGATTTACATACTCTATCTGTCCTTTCAGGTTGGTAATGATTACACATACAGGTGAATGCTGAATGGCGTTGGACAATTTTTTCAGCTCATATTCGGTTTTTTTCTTTTGGGTAATGTCAATGGCCAGGCCGCCTATTTGCCAGGTGTTGTCGGCCCCTCTGAACCGGAACTTATGGGTTTGATAGACGATGAGCTCTCCTGTTTTGTCAGGCAACTGCTCTTCTGTAACCAGCACTTCGCCGTCCATAACCCGCTGGTCTTCCTGAATTACCCGCTGAGCAAATTTTTCCGGAAAAATCTCCTGTGGTGTTTTATGCAGGCAATATGCCGAGGAGTAAACAGCATCCATATATTTATTCATATATACCGGACGAAAATCTTCATCTTTAATAAAAACGCCCAGAGGTAAGTTGTCCATAAAGGTGGAAAATTTTTGTTCCGATCGACGCAGGGATTCTTCAATTTCCACCCGCAGGGAGATATCTTTAAAATCCTCGATAATACCCAGCACCTCGCCTTCAGGAGTCTTAAAAGCTACACAGGTTAAAATCCCGGGGATAATTTCGCCTGATTTATTTCTTTTTTTGATATCCTGTTCAACACGTTCTTCTCCATTTTTTACCAGGTTTAAGGGGCAATCGGCAGTATGGCAGTAGGGTCCCGGAAAAACATTATAACACTTTTTGCCTTCGGCATTTTCTTTACTTATTCCCGATATCATCGAAAAAGTACGGTTTACCCGCAGGATATTAAAATCGGTATCAATTAACCGCATGCTGTTGCCGGTGGTATTAAAAATCTGGTTTAACTCGGCATTGGTGTCTGATATCTCTTTTGTTTTTTTTGCCAGCCGCTTATCGATACTGTCCTGTAAATTAAAAAATTTGCGTAAAAGCAAGTTGAAAGAGAAATGAAGAATTAAAAAGACAATCCCTAAGATGAAAATGATAATTAAAACGGAACGATAAGCAGAAGCAAGGTAGGCATTATGCAGCTTGGTAATGTCTTTGAGAAATACTACGCCTACAAAACCATCATCTTTAAAACTGTTTTTTACTTCTACCTGGTCTATATGATAATACTTATCCTGGTAGTTTATTTTTTCCTCCCCGAAAAGGTTGTTTTCTTCTACAATAGCATTGAAAAAATCCTGCTTAAACAATGAATGGATGATAATATTTTCTTTATGTGGTAGTCCTGAAAAATGATTTTTCAGCGGATCTGCCACTTCCCGGGTGTCGAATAAGCTTCCGATAATTACATCATGCTCCCGGGATACATTTTCGATAATTTCATTCTCGCGAATACCGAACTCAACACATCCAATATAGTTGCCCTGAAAAATGACGGGTTCAATGATTTTATAATACAACCGAGAATCATGAAATTCGAAAGCAGATTTTCTGTTTTGTTTTTTGTTTACCTCCGCAACCAGCGATGAGGGATCTGCCTTTTTCTTCTGTTCACCGGGGCCGGTTTCTAAATTCAGGGCCAGTGAATTGTCGTTATAGTAAAAATTTAATACAAAATGGTATGGATCTTCGTTGGTTAATACGGAGTAATATGGGTAAGCTTTTTTGTACAGTTCATCGATTGAATGTGCATCAAATGTTTGTCTTATTTCGGGATTGTTTACAAAAAACCGAATTTTTTCCCGGTAAATGCGATTGGTAGTGTACAGCAAATTTTTGATTTCAACAGCTGTAACCTCGCTGTCCTTTTGGATTTGCCAGTTAAGATATTGCCGATGATTTTTCAGGCTTAAATAAAAATAGGTTGAACAGAGGACCATTAGCACTAAAATTACAGCAAGAATAGTCCTGTTCTTTAACTTCTTTTCAATTTCCATTCAATGAGTATAGCTCCTTAATTAAATCACAACAAACAAATAAAGTAAAAATATATCTAAGTTAAAAGCTACCGTTGACTGGTTTGTGAACTTTTTATTAAAAACACGGAACCTAATTTTTTTGGGCATTGTTAATAACTTTACGATACTATGCAACGATTATTGTATAAAAGCCTGTGAATTTGTATTTTTAACCCCCTATGTGCAGAAGAAAAATGACCAGATATTATCTGTTATTTATGGTTTTACTGCTCATCAGCAACATTCTTTTGGGGCAGGATGAGACCAAAAATCCTGTATCCCTGTCCCTGAAGGCACAATATGGACTTATCCTTCCGCATTCAGCTAAAATTGAACACTTAACCCATACCAACCCCCTGGGTATTGAGTTGGAGTATGCCCGGGTGATGCTTAAAGACAAAAACTGGCAGCAGTGTAACTGCTATTCGAAAATGGGCCTTTCGTTCCTGTATGTTAACTATAACAATCCGGATGTTGTGGGCAGCTCGTATAATGTAACAGGCTTTGCCGAACCCTTTTTATTCCGGACAAACCGGCTGCTGTTTTCTGCCCGCATGGGCGTAGGAGTCAGTTTTCTCGACAAAGTGTATGATGAGCAGGAAAACCCTTCCAATCAGTTTTTTTCAACCGCTGTTAGTTTTATTATCCATGCGGATGCCAATATTTATTATACGCTGACGGATAAGTGTAAGCTTTTGTTGTTCGCCAAATACAGCCATATCTCCAATGGCGGTATAAAAGATCCCAATTATGGAATGAACTTTCCCATGTTTGGGCTGGGATTGAATTACCAGCCCGCAGGAGAACTCCGTTTTAAAGCGCAGGAGAAGGAACGTTTTAAACCTGTATTTTTTTATGGTCTGTATCCTTTTGGAACGATTGAATCGGTTGCGGCAGATGAAGAATACCCCGAAGAACATACCCCCGTAGCCGGTATATATGGTATTGCCGGACGAACAGTAAGTAAGCTAAACGGTTTTAGCGTTGGATTCGATTATGTTTATGACGGGGCAAAAAAAGAAAAACTTTCCAGGGCGGGGATTGCAAAAGACCATCAGCAGGTTTCTTTTTTGTTGGGGCACCATTTGCAGTTCGGGAAATTTGATTTTGCTCAGCATTGGGGCACTTACCTTTATGCTCCCGACAAACCCCGTAACTTTTTTCAGCGTTACAGTCTTTCCTATCGGTTTACCAAACGCTTGTCGGCAGGAGTTACCCTGAAAGCTCACGGCGATGCAGCCGATAATTTTAATGTGTTGCTGGGGGTCGTTTTTTAACCGGAGGGCTGCCCATACACTCTTTGAATACCTTGATTGGATCGCAGCAATTATAATTATTTATGGTTTAGGTTAAATAAGACTCTTTTGTTAAATTTGTTTTTGAAATCATGAAACCGAAAATCAATGGATAAAAATAAACTAACCCCGGAACAGATTAAACAGGTAAAACAGTTTCAGCGAAACGAAATTACCGAATATCACATCTATTCAAAATTATCAAAACAAATAAAAGATGAGAAGAATGCCCAAACGTTGCAACGTATCGGTGATGATGAGCTGAGGCACTATCATTTTTGGAAAACCTATAGTGGTGAAGAGATAAAACCCAACCGCTGGAAAGTATTCAAGTTTTATTGGCTGGCCCGGATCTTTGGCATTACTTTTGGCATCCGCCTGATGGAAAAAGGAGAAGAAGGAGCGCAGAAAGAATATGAGAAAGCCTGCGAATACATTCCCGAAGCCAGAGACATTGTTATTGATGAAGATCAACACGAAGAAGAATTAATTGATTTACTCAAAGAGAAGAAACTCGATTATGTGGGTTCTATCGTATTAGGATTAAACGATGCACTGGTTGAGCTTACCGGTACACTGGCCGGTCTGACTTTTGCTTTACAAAACACGAGGCTAATTGCTGTGGCAGGATTAATTACCGGAATAGCCGCTTCTTTTTCTATGGCGGCTTCAGAATACCTTTCTACCAAATCGGAAGGCGATGGAGCTAAAGCCCTGGCGTCATCCATTTATACCGGACTGGCATACATTGGCACCGTGATTATTTTA
>DATFIZ010000041.1:0-8406 GCA_035269575.1 Bacteroidales bacterium
AGAGTTAACTGATCCGATGAATGGAGAAATTATTCCGGGTCATTTCATTGTAGTTCTCAAAGATGATGCATCTAAATTTAAATCCTCATCAGACGCATCATACAGTGATAGGGTAAATGAAGTTAAAGCTTTTGCTGAATCTATGGTACAAACCAAATCTTCTGGTTTTGAAATTAAAAATGCTTATGCAGAAGCAATTAAGGGTTTTAGCGTAAAAATGTTAGAAGAAGATGCTTTAAACCTTGAAAAAGATGAAAGGGTAAAATATGTATTGCCAGACAGAATGTTTATAAGAGGTCGTGGTCCTGGAAATGGAGGTGGAACTGTTGATGATCCTGTACAAGAAGATCAAGTTGTTCCATATGGTATTGCACGTGTTGGTTATGGTAGTGGAGTTGGTAAAGTAGCCTGGATTATTGATACTGGAGTTGATGTTGACCATCCAGATTTAACGGTTGATGTAGCTAGTGGATATGACTTTATTAATAGTGATGCTATAGCTGATGATGATAATGGTCATGGGACACATTGTGCAGGAACCGTTGCAGGTATTGACAACGAAATAGGAGTTGTTGGCATTGCGGCAGGAGCTACTATTGTTCCTGTTAAAGTTCTTGACAGAAGAGGAAGTGGTGCTTACTCAGTAATTATTGCTGGTGTTGACTTTGTTGCTGCAAATGCTAACCCTGGTGATGCTGCAAACATGAGTTTAGGTGGTGGTGTTTATCAAGCAATAGATGATGCTGTTTATGCAGCCTCTCAAAATGGAATTTTCTTTGCTTTAGCAGCTGGTAACGAAAGTGATGATGCAAACAATCACTCACCAGCCCGAGTAAATGGAGATTATATCTGGACTATCTCTGCTATGGATGAAAATGATTATTTTGCTTCATTCTCTAACTATGGAAATCCTCCTGTAGATTTTTGCGAACCTGGAGTTTATATTTATTCTTGTGCACCAGGAGGTGGCTATGCTACAATGAGTGGTACATCAATGGCCGCTCCGCACATGTGTGGTATTCTTTTGATGACCAATGGAAGTCCAAAAACTGACGGATACGTTATTGGTGATCCTGACGGAAATCCAGATCCAATAGGACACATTTAATAAACACGAATAAACATATGAAGCAGCCGTTTTATCAAGCGGCTGCTTTTTTTGATTATTTTTCACTTCGTTTACAACCTTTTGAAACAATTCTTCGTCTATAAGATAAAACATTAATCCTTTAAATGATGAAAAATCTTCTTTACCTATCATTTTTTATTTGTTTCATTTGTTTATCATCATGTGAAAAAGACGAACTTACATTACCTTCGAATGTAAATCTTGAGTTTGCCATGGAACCGTATCATACGGAAACCAATACAAAAACCATTAACAGCTTTGATGTAAACCAGGGTACAATAACCATTGCCAGCCTTGAATTTGATGGAAGAAGAGATCAGGGAGAGGATTATTTTTTTACCAAGCAGTTGGATAATGCTTTACAAGCAGAACTGCATAGTGGCAATGTAAATCAGCACCTATCGTTCGATATCCCGCAAGGGGTTTATAAACGTATTGAATTTAAATTTTCTTTAGGAACAGAAAGTGATATTGCTTTTTGTTTACAAGGAAATTTTCAACAAGGATCACTCGAAAATATCCCGGTTGTTTTTGAATATGCTTTTACTGAAAATGTGAGAATAAGAGCAAAAAACAGAGAAGGAAATGAACAAATTGTATTAAAAAAGGATCAACCCTCAACGGCGACTGTTTTGGTTGATGTCCCCTTTATGTTTCAGATTGTTAATCCAGGGATGATTCAGCTTGCCGAGACCACTATGGTAGAAGGGAATGATATAATTTTAATAAACATAGAAAAAAACACCGAGATTTTTAACTTATTGGCTACCCGGTTGGAGAAATCCATACGGGTAATTTTTGATTAGTTAATGAAAGTCGACTTATATAGTGAAGAGGAGATTCTGAAAGGATGCCGTAAGAATAAAAGGCAATATCAGGAAATTCTCTATCGAAAGTATGCAAAGAAAATGTATGGTATATGCCTGAGCTATGCAGGGGATAGAGCAATGGCACAGGATATGCTGCAGGAATCGTTTATCAAAATTTTTAACCGGGTAAACGATTTTAAGCAGGAAGGTTCTTTAGAAGGATGGATTCGTAAAATTGTTACCCATACTGCCATCGACCATTTAAGACACCAAAAAAGAATACAAAATTATATTTCAGATCAAGATGAAATAAAAGAAGGTAGTTACGAATCGGATGCCCTGCAAAATCTTCAAACAGAAGATGTGTTAAATCAGGTCAACCGATTGCCTGAAGGTGCACGAGTGGTTTTTAACCTTTATGCCCTCGAAGGCTATACACATAAAGAAATTGCTCATAAACTAAAAATAACCGAAGGGACATCAAAATCTCAGTTTAACCGTGCCCGAAAATTGTTAATGTCGTGGATCAATAAAATAAGTGCCTGAAAAAAATGGATTTTGTAAATTGGTATAAAAATAAAATAGAATCGAGCAATCTTGAACCTCCCGAAAGTGTTTGGGAAAATGTTCAGGACCAGCTGGATATTGATAATTCGTGGCAGAAAATTAGTTCCCATCTTGAGCAAAATGCAGTACCCGGCCGGAAATTATGGTATGCTGTTGCAGCTGGTTTATTAATGCTTATTATGGCTGGCGGATACTGGTGGTTTTCTTCCGACAATCTGAATATGGAAAAACAGATCGCTGAAAAAATAATGGTTATTGAGCCAGATTTGAACGAACCGGCAACCGAAAAGAAAAAGAATCAAACATCCCGGGAAGGAGAAAAACAACATTCTATTGAAGAACAGAATGTTGTACAGTCAACAACGCCAAAGAAATTAACCCAGTGGGCTGAAATAGTTGTCGAAGAACAAAATGTAAATGAAGTAAAGAAGCAAGAAACCCTTCATCCTTCTGATGAACAATTTCAGGATAACGGGCAATTAATTGCAGCGCTGAAGCCCTATGCTTCAGATATTGAGAGTGTACCTGTACAAGAGAGAGACTTGTTGGTTGTTGCTGAACCTTACGAGAGCGATAACGGTGTTCAGCAGGAAAGTGTGGCCTTTCAAAAAATATATGCCGGAGCAACCGGTCAACTTGCGAATACCTGGGTGCTTAATGAGAAAACATATACAGGCATGGAGAAATCAAGCCTTATTGCTTCGAATGCTTCGTTTGGCTCAAATTTTGGCTTATTTGCCGGAACCAACCTGTCCAGGAATCTGTTTGCTCAGCTAGATCTTAATGTGATGACCCAAAATAAACAGGATTATAACGAATATTTAAACGGACAATACATCTCCAATGAGATGAAGTTTAATTATTCGCAAGTGGGATTTTCCTTACGTTATATTGCCTTTTCAAACCGGTATATGAAAGGCGAACACCATGCTTATGCCGGAGGTTATTGGGGATACCTGCACAGTGCAACGCAAAAAATTGATAATGAAATTATAAACATTACAAATGACTATGCCCGATCGGATTTTGGAGTATTTTTGGGATACGAATATATCTTTCCCATATATAAAAATCTTGGTTTCGGAACCGGAGTAAAAGCATCGTATGGTTTAAGTAATATTTATTCGGGTAATCAATATATCCCATCCTATTTAAATAAAACGCATAATGCTTCATTAAACATTACTTTCTCCTTAAAGTACAGCCTTAAATAATTTTTTATCATTTACTTTCCAACCCTTTTTCATTAGTTGTCGTCTTAGGGATAAATAAATCATCATTTGAAAAACCATTAAAAATTAATAACTATGAAAAAAATTATTAGCTTAATCGTATTAACCGTATTTGCAGCTTTTGTATTTGTAAGTTGCGAAGATGAAAATGACGCTGCAAAAGGAACGTTAACCCTTTCTATTACTGATGCTCCGATAGATATGAGCACTGTAAATGCCGTTTATTTAACCATTAACGAAATTCAGTATAATAAAAGCGGACAAACCTGGATGACTTTTGAAGGTTTTGAAGGACCTCAGAAATTTAATATTTTAGAATTAACCAGAGGTGAGTCGGCTTTACTGGGAAGCTTTGAGCTGGATGCGGGTACGTATACTCAATTAAGATTTATTCTTGATGCACCAGATTTTGGAACACCGAATCCGACAAACCCGGGTTGTTATATTGAGTTTAATGATGGAACAGAAGATCAGCCTTTATTTGTACCCAGTGGACACGAAACAGGATGGAAGGGCATAGGCGCTTTTAGAGTTCCTTCTAACGGAGAAGTTGCTGTTACCGCCGACTTTGATGCCCGAAAATCAGTAATGGAGCAGGGAGTCAACGATTTTTATATCCTAAAACCAACCATCCGCTTAATTGTTGATAACCAGGCAGGACAAATTGCCGGAGGTATCACAAATATTCCTGAAGGGGTTGATATTGTTGTGTATGCATACGAAGATGACATGTATACCCAGGAAGAAGCTGCAGACCCTGTTTCTGATACTATTGCTCGTTTCCCGAATGCTGTAACCAGCGATATTTCGGATGAAGAAAATAATTATAATTTGGCCTATCTGGAACCATCAACCTATGATCTGATTGTTACCTCGGCTATTGATGGAGAGTTTCAGGAAGTGTTAGGAATTATTGAAGATGTTGTGGTTGAAAGCAGAAAAACAACCAATCAACCCATCGATCTTTCCTCGTTATAGTAAACGATTGTCGTTCAAACAAAAAAAGGATCAGTGTTCTGCTGATCCTTTTTTTATTTGGCAACTAAAAATAGTTATTTAATCACGTTCAGTTCCTTACCAATCTTTACAAATGCCTCAAACGCTTTGTCCAGATGTTCTTTTTCGTGTGCTGCAGATACCTGAACTCTTATTCGTGCCTGGCCTTTTGGCACTACCGGATAATAGAAGCCAATGACATAAATCCCTTCCTCTAATAATTTAGCAGCAAAATCCTGTGATAACCTGGCATCGTAAAGCATTACTGCAAGAATAGCCGATTCGGAAGGCTTGATATCAAAACCGGCAGCCATCATTTTTTCTTTAAAATAATCGCGGTTATCCATCAGTTTAGTATGCAGGTTATCTGATTTTTCCAGCATGTTAAATACTTCGATGCTGGCTCCTACAACGGCTGGAGGTATAGAGTTTGAAAATAAGTAGGGTCTGGAACGTTGACGCAATAAATCAATGATTTCTTTCCGTCCGGTGGTAAATCCGCCAATAGCACCACCAAATGCTTTTCCAAGAGTTCCGGTAATAATATCCACTTTCCCGCGAGCATCGAAAAGTTCAGTAACTCCACGCCCAGTTTTTCCAACAACACCCGCCGAGTGACATTCGTCAACCATAACCATGGCATCATATTTTTCGGCTAACTCACAAATTTTATCTATCGGAGCCACATTGCCATCCATAGAAAATACTCCATCGGTAACAATTATTCGGAAACGCTGTGCCTGGGCAATTTTTAACTGCTCTTCCAAATCTTCCATATCGGCATTTTTGTACCGGTAACGTTGCGCTTTACATAACCGTACACCGTCAATTATCGATGCATGGTTTAATGAATCGGAAATAATCGCATCTTCTTGAGTTAGCAGTGGTTCAAAAATACCTCCATTCGCATCAAAGCAAGCGGCATATAAGATGGTGTCATCCATGCCAAAATATTCAGCTATTTTGGCTTCCAGCTCTCTATGTATATCCTGCGTTCCGCAGATAAAACGAACCGATGACATTCCATATCCACGATTGTCCATTGCTTTTTTGGCCGCAGCAATTAATTTAGGATTATCCGAAAGACCTAAATAGTTGTTGGCACAAAAATTTAATACGTGTTCGCCGGTACTTATGGAAATGTCGGCTTTTTGAGGTGAAGTAATAATTCTTTCGTTTTTATATAAACCCGCTTCTTTAATCTCTGCAAGTTCTTTTTGTAAATGATCCTTTATTTTTCCGTACATAATTGTTGAATGTTTTTAATTGATTATTTTTCACCAAAAATACAATAAAATTCAGGTCTTTGAAAATCAAACAGGATTTTAGATAACATGATTTTAAAAAAAAATAAAAAGATTATGGACTCTAAAGACAAGATAAACAGAGTGATAATGTTTATGAAAGAAAAAAATAAAATTTTTTAAGATGGAATATTGTAAAATTAAATAAAAGCACTTATTTTTGCCACGCAAAACACCCAAAAAAGGGTAAAAAATTCCTCAGTAGCTCAGTTGGTTAGAGCACCTGACTGTTAATCAGGGGGTCGTAGGTTCAAGTCCTACCTGGGGAGCAATCCCGACGATAAGTGTCGGGATTTTTTTATATGAGGTTATGGATAACTTTTACTCATATATTCTTTATAGCAAAAAACTTGATAGATTTTATATTGGCTCTACTAGTGTAGAAACAACCCATAGACTTCAAAGACACCTTGCAAAGTATTACGGAAATGAAAAATTTACTGCTAAAACTAATGACTGGGTCTTATTCTTTGAAATAAAATGTAGTAGTTTCTCCCAGGCTCAAAAAATTGAAAAACATATTAAGTTGATGAAAAGTAAAAAGTATATACAAAATTTAAAGAAGTACCCTGAAATCACATTGAATCTTCTGGAAAAATATAAAGATAAATAGGATTTAGAGTCGTAGGTTCATCCCGATAGCTATCGGGATACCTGGGGAGCAATCCCGACAATAAATGTCGGGATTTTTTTATGCCTTTCCCGATTTCAAACCAGACCTTTCCTGAATTTTATGTCTTAAAATTTTTCGTAGTTTGATAAAATCGGTATTGTTGTATAATATTCCAATTTCGGAGTTACTCCATCCAGAATGCGTGGTCGTGGTTAATTACCTTTGCACCCGATATTTATTCAATGCATCAAACGTATGAATGAACCGGGATTTGATTAAGCTGCAAAGCGCTGGTAAGGAATCATTATGTTTTCATGGTTTACTCGTTTTAAGTAATTATAAAATAACCCAGTTTGATAAAAATTACTTGGGATTGATATATTTTTTTAAATTATTCACATAGTTCTCAAATGCTTCAATTCCTTTTCGTGTCATTGAAAGGGAAGTATTTGGATAGTTGTTTTTAAAGGTTTTTTTTACTTCGATGTATCCTGCATCCTGCAGTTTTTTAATTTGGATACTTAGGTTCCCTGAGGTAGCCTGAGTTTGCTCCTTGATGAAGTTAAAATTAGCTTCAGCTACCGACATTAGAATGGATACTATCGATAATCGCAGTTGAGAGTGTAATATGGGATCTAAATCTTTAAACATTTTCTTTTCTCCGTGCTTTATTAAGTAATATCCCCGGGATTATAAATCCTACCAGGGCTCCTAACATCATGCTGATTCCATGGTAATCACTGTCTACAAGGAAAGATCCGAGTCCAATCAGGTTTATGGATGCACCTCCAATGATAAGAGGCCTGAACTTTGTAGACAATCCACTAACGATAATTATTTGGGCAAATAAAATTAAAAAAACCGGTCCTGCTGCTTCACCAAGTTTATCCCAAAACAAAAATCCCATGATCATAAGGTTCATTCCAATGATCCATCCAAAATTTTGTAAAATATTACCTATGATGGTTCTGGGGATGTTTTTGTGTTTGTGTTCTTTCCAGGCCCAAATGCCAGTAAAAACTCCTCCTAATGGAAACAAATAAACCGGTAAGATGGTATAGTTATATAATTCTAAGAGTGAAAGGATAAGCTGACTGCCAAATACAATAAATGTCAAGGTGCCCCAAAATATAAAAACGACGCCAAATTCCTTAAATCTTTCTTTCGTCTCTTCTATTGTTTTTGATATCAACAATAGACTTTGTTCTGGTGTTAACGTTGAATTTTCCATTGATTTGTTTTTTAGTTTATTTTGTGTGTTTATAAATTAAGTTTGACACAAATATAAATTAGTTTATAATATAAACCAAATAAAATGAACATTTTTATTATAAAGTTCGAAAAATGGACTGTTATCTAAGAATGGAATAAAACAACAAGCTACTACAACACATATTAAGTACAGACAAGTAACGTTTGGATGGCGAAACATAATGCTTTCTATTCTGGGTGTTGGGGCATGACAATAAATTATCCTCCGGGCCGCTAATATTCATATAAATGGAAGGTTAAGCATACACTGTCTTTACGTTTTTTTAAGTGGCAATGGATTTTAAAAAAACCAGGCAATAAAAAAGGAGATACAAAAGGATCTTTTTTCCCATTTAAGTGAGCTCATCTGTGCTTCCCGATGTTGCGTTGCAAATCGGGACAGGCTTCTCGCCCAGGATGTGACAAAACAAAAAAAGCCGCAAAATGCGGCTTCTTGTTTTGTGGGCCCACCTGGGCTCGAACCAGGGACCCCCTGATTATGAGT
>DATFIZ010000042.1:0-7701 GCA_035269575.1 Bacteroidales bacterium
ATAAACTTCTAATTTGTCATATTTTATATCCAAATTCATCGTATCATCTACCATTAGATTCCATGCCCAGAATTCCAGTTTTGTTTTTCCATAATCCTGCATTCTAACAGAAGCCAACCCATAGTAAGTCCCTTTCTTTACGGTCAGACTGTAATTTCCTTCTGTATCTGAAAAAGTTGTATATACATCTTTAAAATTATGATCCTTGATTAAAACAATGGCACTATCGATTGGATTTCCAACGTAGTCAGTAACTTTCCCACTTAATATCACCTTGTTTTCCTGGGTAAATGCTATAGTTGTTAAAAAAAATGATAATGTTATTAAAATTGAAATGTGTTTTTTATTTTTTCTCATATTCATCCTTTTTTTAAAGTTTATAACCATGAGACGATTTTATATGTATTAAGTTACAAGTATGAGGTAATGGTTTTTGAATAATTAATTTTCAGTGTTTTGAAAGTTTTATTTTAGATTCTGTAACGATTCTATCATTCATTCGTCTTTAGATAAACTTTTATTAATTAAAATTTAGATGATGATGAAAAAAATAGCTGCAATTTTGTTTTTATTAATGCTTATTACCCCTTCTTTAATGGCACAAAATACATTAAAGGATGTTGTGCGTGACTACCAAAGGCAGAACAGTGAATTTACAATGGTTATACCGAGTTTTATTTTTAAAATGGGATTAGCTTTTGGTGATTTAGAGGATGAAGAGCGAGAAGTATTACAGCAAATTGATAAAATGAAAATCATAATTTCAGACAAAAGGTTTAGAAATAATGAATTTATACTTTTGGTTGAAGGAATTAAAGAAGGTCGGTTTAAAGAAATTATGACTGTTTATGATCAAAAAGATAAAGTACGTATGGTTTATCATCAAAAAAATGATCGTAAATCAGAGTTGTTAATGTTGGTTGAGGATGGCACAGAGAATGTAATGATTTTAATGAACCTGCATGGTAAGCCCGATTTTAGCAAATTTATTTCTTTGGCGGATTGAAAACTTTTTTCAGGCTTCTTTACCCTGGCCCTAAAGGGAAGAAGCCTGAAAAATTATATGCTGCAATACTCAAGAATCCTACTGATTACTATTGATATATCCTTTTTTATATCTTCATTTTTAAATCTAATGACAGTTAATCCTAATTCTTCAAGCATGAACTGCCTTCCCATATCGCGCTCCTGTTGAGTATTTCTTTGATGAATACCTCCATCTAACTCAACAACAAGTTTCTTTTGGTGGCAATAGAAGTCAACAATAAACTGACTGATGGGATGTTGCCTTCTAAACTTAATTCCATTTAATTGGTTATCCTTTAATTTATTCCAAAGGAGCTGCTCAGAATCCGTCATATGATTTCTTAAAACCTTAGCCCTTTCAAACATTTCCGGGCTGGCTCCATAAAACATTGTTTTATCTTGTGACATATTATATCTATAATCTTTAGTATAAATATAAAAAAACAAAATTGTTTAGGATATAGGTCAACTTATTATTTTCATGTAAGCAGGGAATGGTGGTTGTTTAATTGATTTTCCTCACAAATAAGATAAAGCTTTTTGATAGTCCAACCCTTTAAAGGGGGCAAGGTGTTTAATTAAACATTCTGATTTTCAATGATTCACCCTTTAGGGGCGGGGCAAAAATCATTGAAAATCATTAATGGGTTTTACCTGATTGACATTGTGCAGGCAGGATTTAGGTTTTGGTATATGAAAAAATTATATGATTCAATTCATCCGCCTAGCCGTTCCAAGCGGCCAGGTGGAATATATTTCAATTACCTGCTGGTAGCTTTCAATCCACGAAGAATGACCGGCATCCTTACCTGTAAGTAATTAATTTTACCAGCTGGTTTTTTTACATTGTATAGAAGTTCAGAAATAGTTTCTATTATATATATTGTACAATAACCGTCTGGAAGCCGGCGATATTTTTAAAACTCCAATGTAAATATTGTTTCAACGCCTGGCATTGATTGTACCGAAATAGAGCCCCCATGCAGATGCATAATCTGACGTGAAAGGCTCAAACCAATACCTGATCCTCCTGCCTTGCCGGCAGGCTGGTTTTCTTTGGTGGTATAAAAAGGAATAAATATCTTATCCATTTGCTTATCAGGGATTCCGTTTCCATTATCGATAACTTCAATGGAAATTTTATCCCCGGATTTTTTGCTGTTTATCTGTATTTCTGGGTTTTTAGTCGTTTGAACTGCATCTTTGGCATTTAAAACGATATTAATCAGCACTTGTTCTATCTGATTAACATCTGCATATATTTCCAGGTCTTCTGGATAGATAGAACTTTTTAAGGTAATATTATTTCTGGAAAGCTCTGGTTTCATTAATTGTTCCACTAAATCAACCAGCTCATTGACGAATATTTTATTTTTCTGTGGGATGGGTATTTTGGCCAATTTCCTGAAATCATCTACAAAATGGTATAAATTTGAACTACGTTTTTCAATGGTTACTAAAGCTTTTTGAACTTTTTCAAGAGCTAACCTGTCTATCTCCGAAAAATCTTTCAATTTTCCTGATTCATGTTGTATTTGTAGTAAGCTGGTTTCTGATAATGAGGAAATGGGTGTTACCGAGTTCATGATTTCGTGACTTAACGTACGCAATAACTTCTGCCATGATTGAACTTCTTTGAACTCCATTTCTTCTTTTATATCATTAAATGTTATTAGAGTATAATTATCACCTGTTAATTTTATAAGATTAACAAAAACCAACAGTTGCCGTTTCGATGTTTCGATAATTTTTTTAGCAGCCTTTTTTTCCTCGTTAATAAAATGGTATAAATCCGGATTTTCGGTTTTGGTATCTGCAAGGGTCTTATATTGAGACAGATTTAGGGCGTTTTTTGCTGCTTCATTTATTAAGTTAATTTTTTGGTTCTTATCCAGTAGAATTATTCCGGTATCTACGTTGCCAATTATCAGGTTTAAGAGATGATATTGTGCCTCTTTTTCAATTTTGGAATCAAAAATGGCGCGCGAAATATTTTTAAACGATTGATTAAGCTGACTGAATGATTTGTCAACAATTTCGATATACTGGCTATCCGAAAAATCTTTATCTTTTATGGCATCTAAAAAATTACTTAACGTACGGTTGGTTTTATTTACATAGTGCAATAACTCTGCTATTTGCCCAATTAAAATCAAAATAAGAACAATGCTTGTAAATAACCGGTTAGGATTTAAGATGATATTGGAAATCAGCACCATATTTATGAGTGTAAATATGATTCTGAGTATAACGAGTATCGAGAATCTTTTATAAACCATACTTTTCTAACCTTCTATATAGTGCATTACGTTGGATTCCCAGTTCTTTGGCTGCTTTTGTAATATTGCCTCTATGTTTTTCCAACGCTTTTAATATGATATGTTTTTCGTTTTTTTCGAGATTAAGGTTGTTTTTAATATTTTCTGTATTCGTTTCGTAAGATGAAAAAAGACTCTGGTCAATGACTAGCTGCCTGCCATCGGATAAAACAACCAATCTTTCGATAATATTCTTAAGCTCCCGAATATTTCCCGGCCATTGGTAATTTTTTAGATGTGTCATCGCTTTAGGATGAAATTTCAATTCCTGTTTGTTGTATTTTTGTTTAAAATCGTTCAAAAAATATGCTGCCAATACTGGGATATCTTCTTTTCTTTCTCTTAAAGGGGGAATATTAATTTCAAAGGTATTGATACGATAAAACAGATCCTGTCTGAATGTACCTGCATCAATCATTTGTTTCAGCGGCATATTGGTAGCACAAATTAATCGCACATCAATAGGTGTTTCTTTGGTAGAACCTACGCGGGCAACCTTACGGTTTTGAATAACGGTTAAAAGTTTGGCTTGCAGGCTATATGAAAGATTTCCGATTTCGTCGAGAAAAATGGTTCCTTTATCGGCTATTTCAAAGCGCCCGGGTTTATCGGTTTTGGCATCGGTAAACGAGCCCCGTGTGTGCCCAAATATCTCACTTTCAAATAAAGTCTCGGTTATAGCACCCATGTCAACTGCAATAAATGCTTCGTTTCTTCTGGGGGAGAGTCTGTGTAATTCACGGGCAGCCAGTTCTTTGCCTGTTCCGTTTTCGCCAAGCAGGAGAACATTGGCATCGGTTTCGGCCACTTTTTTCAGGGTCTCTTTTAGTTGTTTAATGGCAGGAGATTTACCAATGATTTCAGAGAAGTTTTTATCTATATCCTGTTTAAGTGTATTTGTTTGTTCTTTAAATTTTATGGATTCTTTCGCACTCTTTTTGTACCGCGAAGCAGCAATTAGTGTGGCAAGTAACCGGGCATTTTTCCATGGTTTCAAAACAAAGTCGAAGGCCCCTTTTTTAATGCCGTTCACTGCAAGTTCAATATCACCAAAAGCGGTCATTAGAATTACGATGATTTCGGAATTTTGTTTTTTAATATTATCCATCCAAAAAATTCCTTCGTGTCCGTCCATCTGTCTTTTGCGGAAGTTCATATCCAAAAGAACAATGTCGATATCCTGCTTTTTTATTATGGGAATAATGTTTTTGGGATCCGAAGCGGTAAGTACTGTTTTAAAATTTTCTTCAAGAAACAATTCAGCTGATGTGAGTACGTCAATATCATCATCAATGATAAGGAGGGAACAGTTGATTTTTTCTTGTTGCATTGTATTTTTTTGATAAAAATACAGTTAATTATCTAATTTTAAAATTTAATGCTTCAAAAACGAACGACAGAGTGCTTCAAAAACGAACATATTTTTTGTTGTGCTTATTTTATATTGCTGATATTCATGTTTTTAACAGTTTTGGTACGGATTTAGATATATGATCGAAAAATTAGACTAAAATGATTAGGAATTATTTAAAAATTGCTTTTAGAAATTTAGTTCGGTATAAAATCTATACAGCCATAAATTTAATTGGTTTATCCATTGGATTAGCTTCAGTAATTATGCTATTAACTTATATTTTTCATGAGTTAAGTTTTGATACATATCATGATGATTACCAAAAAATTTATCGGGTAGTTTCGAAAAATAAATCCGGAAACTCTGTTTCTAAGTATCCAACGACCGTTTATGAAATAGCTTCTGAGGTAAAGAAAGCTTTTCCTAACGTTGATAACGCAGGGAAATTTTTTGAATTCAATCCCTTTTATCAAATATCTAAAGATGAGGATGAAAAGGTTGTTGCTAGTGGCGTATATGCCGATAATTCAATAATCAATACTTTATCGGTAATGAATAATCAGGGAAATAAAGAAGACTTGTTAAATGAGAAATATACTGTAATATTATCAGAAAGTGTTAAACAGAAACTATTTAGAGATAAACCTGCCATTAATCAATTTATAAAAATCTTTAAAACAGATTATAAAATAACCGGAGTTTATCCCGATTTTCCTAAAAATTCACACATACGCCCGGAGATTCTGATTGCTATCGAGTCAGCTCCTAAAGGTTTGATGCAGTCGAATGCAGTAGATTTTCCTACCTATATAAAATTTAATAACAAACCGGATGATATTGAGTTGGAAAGAATAGCCAATTATATTGCTGAATTTGTAAATACTAATTATAATCATGTAAATGTAGATATTGAACTTCAAAGAATAGATAAGATTCATCTAAAATCAGATTTTTCCAGTGACTATGCTAATTTGGGCAATCGGTTTTATATTCTTATTTTTTCTCTGGTTACCCTCTTTATTTTTATTGTTGCCATATTGAATTATCTGAATATCATGACCTCCCAATTCGAAAAGCGTTATCGTGAAGTAGGCATTCGGAAAGTATTGGGTTCATTAAAACGACAAATTATTTTTCAGTTTATTTCAGAATCGGTTATGTTAACCTTTATTGCTTTTCTTCTGGGGATGTTGCTGGTTGAAACTTTTATACAGGATTTTTCCAATCTGGTAAGCCAACCTATCGATGTATCATATATAAGGCAATCTCCATTACTCTTTGTATATTTTGCTTTGGCTGTTGTTGTTGGAGTGTTTTCAGCATGGTATCCTGCATTTTATATCTCGAGATTTAATCCTGTAAGTTTATTTCAACAAATTGATTTTGCAGGAAAGCGGAAAGACCATTTAAGAAGATTATTAGTGATTTTTCAATTTTCGATTACTATTATATTGTTAGTATCCCTTTATGTTTTCAATACGCAAATTGATTATATGAAAAATAAAAATTTGGGTTTTAACCGAAAGTCGGTAGTAAATTTCTTTTCGCTTTCTTCTAAAATTAACGATAGCTATGATGCTGTAAAAAATCAATTACTACAAAATCCAGAAATAAAAGATGTTACTGCATCGATGTCGATTCCGGGGTCTGACAGAAGCCCAATGAGCTTAAGGCTGCCCTCTCAAGATGAATCGGAAGCTTTTGATACCCACGAAAACAGGGTGCAACCAGGTTTTATAAATACCTATCAAATACCAATGATTGGCGGCCATGATTTTACAAAACCACATACAGAAATGGGAATTATAATAAATGAAACGGCAGTCAAAAAGTTGGGACTTAAAAATCCGATAGGCAAAGAAGTTTATTTATGGATACATAAGTGCAACATTATTGGCGTAATGAAAGATTATCATTTTGCATCGATGAAAAATAGAATTGAACCTTTGGTTTTAAGTACTTATCTTGATCTGAAATTTTGTTTGGGGATTCGCATCGATGAAAATCATACACAAAATAGTATCGATTTTATTATTAACACATTGCAGGATTTCGATTCGGAATATCAACCAAACTATATTTTTATGGATGACTACTTTAAGAAAATGTATCGTACGGAAGAAAATATATTAACGATGATAAAAATTGCGTCTGTATTGGCAGTTGTTTTGTCAATCATTGGATTATATGCCCTGCTTTCTTTAACCATTAATAAGAAAATAAAATTTATTGCCATAAATAAAGTCTTTGGTGCAACATGGAAAAATATTTTCTTTTTACTGTATAAACAGATACTAGGATGGTTATTAATTGCTATTTTAATTGGTTGGGTGGTTTCTTACTTTATGATTCAAGAATGGCTTGTTAATTTCCCATATAAAATATCGTTAAATTTTACAATGTTTTTAATGCCTGCCTTAGCCGGTTCATTCCTAGCTATGATAAGTATATTGTTTCAGATAAAAAAAACATCCGCTTTAAATCCTGTTTTAGCTTTAAAATATGAATAAAAATTATAAGTTATGATAAAAAATTATATTAAAGTTGCCTTACGAAATTTAACCAGGAATAAAACATATTCGCTGATAAATATTGTTGGCTTGTCTGCAGGGCTAGCAGCCACCATTCTTTTATTTTTGTATGTTCGATTGGAATTAAGTTACGATAAACATTTCAATGAGCATGACAGAATATGCCGGGTGCTTTCACATTCATCTCGAGGAGGTGAACAGGAAATCAATATGCCCATTACAATTTATGAAATCCCCAATGTAGTAATGGATGAGGTGCCTGAAGTTGAATATGCTACCCGTTTGTCATCTTTTGTTCAAAATGAAGTCAAAGTAAAAAATGAATCGAGAGGGTTTTATACCAGGGTACTTGCCGATTCGTGTTTCTTTCGTATTTTTTCATTTAAATCGGTTGCGGGTGACCTGGAAAAAGCACTGGTAGAACCTTATTCGGTTGTTTTAACCCGGGAATCAGCCGAAAAAATTTACGGTC
>DATFIZ010000043.1:0-15335 GCA_035269575.1 Bacteroidales bacterium
TTTCCAGAATGCACACTTTTTTCCCTTCTTTGCTCAGGATATTACCGCAAATTAATCCGCCCAGTCCGCTTCCTATGATAACAACATCGTATTTTGACATCTCTATTTTTTTCTAATTACATAAACTACATTCGAAGTAAGTTTAGTCTGGTCGATTACTTCTATTTCTGTATCATATTGATTAAACATAGCAAAAATATCGTCTGATGACCTAAAATACAACTCCTTGGATCCATCAGCCGTTTTATTAAATTTTATAATTTTGGTGGAGAATATTTCGGTCCATTTCGTTCCTTTGTGGCGGTCTTTTAATTTTGTATTGGCATCACGGATAATTATCATTCCGTCCTCATTCAGGTTATGGATACAATTTTTTATAATTTTTTCCTGTTTCTCCTCCGGAATATAATGTAATACATCACTTAAAATAAATACATCGGCTGGTTGAAATTCAAATTGCGTGACATCGGCACATTCAAAATGTATATTATCATTTTTTAAGTTGCAATTGTTAGCTACCGAAATTTTCTCTTTATCATAATCAATTCCGGTAATTTGCCTGTCTTCCGAAACAAAATGCAGCATGTAGGACAGAAAACCATACCCGCAGCCAATATCATATATTTTTGCTTTGTTCGGTATTAGAGAATCGAACAGTTCGTAATTATTTTCCAGTCTTAATTTAACTTTCAGGTACCATTCCAATACCGGGCCTTTGTAAATATAGTTTTTTATCAGCTTATCGCGATAGAATTTTGTGTCCTCTATTTCTTCCCGCATATTATGGTAAACCTTGCGAAAATAGCGGCCGATTTTTTTCGCTCTTTCCGAATAGTTGTCGCCAAAGTCTTTATTATCAGGCGTTATACGGTCTAGGTATTTAACTGTTACTTTACTCTTTTTTACCAGCAAATCATCTCCTTTGGTCATGCAATAGCCTGTACCATGCAATACAACAGGAAGAATATCGAGTTTTAATTTTTCAGCAATATAAAAGGCTCCCTTATGGAATCGTCGCATGTTAAAATCTACAGATCTGGTTCCTTCCGGATAAACTAATATCGAAAATCCGTCATCAACTTTTGCCTGCAATTTGGGCAATATTTTTTCGTACCCTTCAGATACCGGATAAAAATCGGCCATCTGAACGAGTTTGCCATAAATTTTACTTTTCTGCACCCAATCGTTGGTTAAAATAATCACTTTAGGACTTAATGTCATATTATAAATCAAATCGATATGCGACTGGTGATTGCAAATAATAACAGCAGGCTTTTTTAGTTTTTCGTTATGAGGATTAATAATGTGTTTTTTGATATTAAACATGGTATAAAACAGGGCGGAAGTAGAGAGAACGATGGTATAATTGTAAATCAATTTGATTTTTTTGTTTTTGAGATGCAAAATTTTAAATAGGATAAAACCTAACAGTGTTGATAAAAAGGAACCCAAAATAAAAATAGACCATGCAAAAAACGAAGCAATAGTGTCGAGAAGTGAGTAAGCTACTTTTCCTTTCTTTTTTCGGTTTAAAAGGATGAGTTTAAACAGTGCCGGCTCAATAGTATAGGAAATGATAATTACCGATAAAATACCAATAATGGATAATAATGCCATCGATTTTAATGCCGGGTGTTGAGCAAAAATTAATACTCCGATTCCGGTTATGGTAGTAATTGCAGATAAAAGAATGGATGTTTTATAGGATGGAAGATTTTTTACTCCGTATTTATATTCCTGCAACAATCCGCGCATGATGAAAATACTGTAATCGATACCCAGTCCAAAGATAAATGTAGAAATGATGATATTAAATATGGTAAATTTTATCCCGAAAATTCCCATGATGCCTAATGTCCATACCCATGATAACGCCATGGGGATAATGGTGAGTAGAGCCAGTTCTATCCGCCCGAATGAAAGTAAGAGAATGATAAAAACTACCGCAAGCGATAGTTTGACTAATACATTAAAATCATCTTTCAGCACCCGGATTAGATTGTCGGTCATGAATTTTTTATCGAAAACAATTGTTTCATTATTTTCGGCAAAAGAGTCATATATCGCGGGTTTATTTTCTTCCTCGGCTTTTAAGATGCTTACAATCGTAGTAATATCATCCCTTTCAGTGATGTATTCATCTAAAAACAGCTCCCGCAATTCGGATAATTTCTTTTCCTTAACGGGCTTAAAATTTTTTTCCAGCAGTGTTAAAAAGGGGCTAAATGCTTCCGGTTTAAATTTGTATTGATTGCCTGCCCGGACTAAATTTTCTTTTAAGGCTGCTTTCTTTTCCGAAGTCCAGTAGTTATTCCATCGGTTGATTCTTACTTTTTGGAGCGAATCGGAAATTAACAATTTACTTACCGAAGTAAATTGCGATACTAATCCTTGTTGTTTTAACTTTTCCAGTTCAGGGATCGCTTTTTCGGTGTTTTCTAGGGCATCTTGCAGGTTGTTGCCTGTACTAATTACATAAACCGATTTTTCGGTAACATTCGTAATTTTATTGAGGTCATCTTCGGCTTTTTTCAGTTCATCCGATAAGTAGTTCATGGTATCCATATCGCCTTCGAACGATGTTTTTCCCGACCAGAAAAATGCAATGATGGTAAAAACGATAATGCCTGCAATCAGAATTTTATTTCTTTCGTATGGATAAGAAGTAAATTTTTCTACCCATGATTTTTGTTGATTTTGTAAGGTCTTTTCGTAGTCTTTGGTTTTTAAAAAATGCGGAAGAACGATAAGCGAGAAAAGTGCTGCAACAGAAACACTGATAGCCGCAAACAAGCCTAAATCCTGTAAAGCCTGTGAGCTAACAAACAACAAACAAAGAAATGCCGAGGCGGTGGTAATGCAGCTCATGATTACCGGAGTAGCAATATCTTTCATTACCTGTTTAACATTTCCTACATTGCGGAAATGTGTAAAAAGGTGCAGTGCATAGTCAACGGTAATACCGAGTAGGACAGAACCTATCCCTAGAGAAATGGCTGATATTTTTCCTTTGACCAGGAATAAAACAGCTAACGCCAGACTACCTCCAAAAATTGCCGGCAAAAACAGAATTAAGAAAATACTTTTTTTCCGGAAAAAGATACTCATAAATACCATAAGCACAATAATGGCAATGGTAATGGTGATGGAAATATCTTTTTTTATCCGTTGTGCATTTCCTACGGCTACGGCAGCAGCTCCGTAATACTGTGCCTGAATTTCCTGGCTAAAGGATTGTTCAAGGCTGTCAATGGTTTGGTTAAGAGCATGAATTAATTCGCTGTTTTTTTGTGTTTCACCCGAGGGATGTGCAGAGGTTATAAAGAAGCTTAGATTTTTTTTGTCTTTGGTGAAGATCCGGTTTTGATATATATCATAATTATCGCCCACCTGAAATGTTTTTAATTTATCAAGCACTATAGGGGTGAAGTGGAGCGGGTCTTTAGTGATATATTTTTTTATCGCCATACTGGCGGGTGATACTAAGGTTTTAAAATTGCTTTTTATTGAATTCTCTATATTTTGCGCATTCAATCGCTCATCAATTTTTTCGTAATCACTTTTTTCAAGGAAAACAGGTAGATTTTCAAAGAATAAATCATACAAATCAATCATTAATTTATCCGAAACCTGGTAATTGATGTCTTTAATGTATCCGGGTTGTAAGTTGATTAGTGTATCATAAAGTTGGTCGGCAAACCGGATTAAGTCCTGAGGGCGGGTGATGGTGCTGTCCCGTAAGGAAATATTTATAATCAGCTTATCCATGAAATTGATTTTCTGGGAAACTTTACTTACCCGTTGAATTTTTTCATCCGAGGGAAGCATGCGTGTAATATCTTCTTCGAATTTTAATTGGGAAACCAGCGAAATAGCTAAGCCAAAAATCACTAAAATAAGAAGGGCAAAGCTGATTCTGTATTTTTTGGATGATTGATATAGATTGTTGAAAAAACTAGACATATAATTGATAGATTAGTCCTGATAAGATTCTACAAACTTTTCCTGCACAGCAGGCTTTTTCCTGAAAATTAACAACAAAATATAAGCAATGAGCCCAAAGCTTAATGCCAGTATTACCCCAAAAACAAGACTTCCTACAATATACTGAATTATATTATCTTTAATCACATCCAGGGTTATTCTTGTGTTGTATTGCAGATTTATTTTATTGGCTTCGATAAATAAACCGCCGGTTTTAAAGCTTGCGTATAAAATAATTGGAATCATCGGAGGAATGCTGATATTCGATACCACCAGTACAATTACTTTGTTTAATTTTAAAAGATGCGCCAGGGCAAATGCAATCATCATCTGGTATCCCCATACCGGTGCAACACCCATGAATGCCCCTAACATCACGGCGAATGTAATTCTGATATTGGGCTCATTGTTTTGCAGGATTTGATTTTTGTAAAAATCACGTATATTTTTTTTGTTCAGTTTTTTGATAAACTGAAAAGGTTTTACAATCAGCAAAGCATAAATTACTAGAATAGTATTTAGAACGCTTACCCGCGAAAAATCGCGAAAAGGCCTGAAATGAGATACCCGGGTTTCTTTGGGGGCATAATATATTTGAATAGGGATGGTTGTTACTTCAACTCCTTTCCATGCTGCCCGGACAATTACTTCAATTTCGAATTCATATTTATGGGTAAAAAACTTCATTTTACTTAGGGGCTTTAAAGGATACAGTCTGAATCCCGACTGAGTATCGGGAAGCCTGATGCCTGTTTCGAACCAAAACCAAAAATTGGAAAACCGGTTGCCAAAGCTGCTTTTTCCGGGAATTCCATCCTGCTCCATATTTCGGTTTCCTATTATTATTGCATTGGGATGGGCGTCAATTTTTTTGACAAATTCAGGCAGGTCGCTCGCGAAATGTTGACCGTCAGAATCAATGGTTATGGCATATTTAAAACCTTGTTCGTAAGCATAGCGGATTCCTTTGCGAAGGGCATATCCTTTCCCTTTATTTTTGGCATAGCTTATTACATCAACCTGGTTAAATTGTTGCAGTATCTCATCCGTCTTGTCGGTTGAACCGTCGTTTACCACAATCACCTGTTCGGTATATACTAAAACATCATTAATTACCTTTTTTAGTGTTTGGTCATTATTGTAGGTAGGAATAACTACGCAACATTTTTTTTCTTTAAAAAGCTCCCGATATTTTTTTATTGAATCTCCCATCCTTTACCACAAAATTATTCTGCTTTAAAATTCCCCTTAAATTTATAAAAAACTTTATCCTTAAAATGAGTAACACTATTTACCTTAATGATGTTTTGTTCATCATCGTGTTTTATTTTTAGGTCTATTTCCAGGATATTGTTAATCTCTGGATTTACAACGGCCATGAATTTAATATTAACAGCATAAACTAGTCTTACATCTCTTGCTTCAATATTTTCTACCACTTCTTTAATTAGCTGGGTAAGACAAACACCGGGGACTACCGGATTGCCGGGAAAATGTCCTTTATAAATCTCATGGTCCTTATTTAGTTCGATAATAATGTTTATATTTTCCTTATCCGAAGGGTCTATCTCTTTTATGGTATAAAAATCTTTTAAAAGCATATATTTATTGAATTTGTTTGAGTTTTAAGCTAAGTTTTATATTGTGATGCTTTAGAGAAATGGCTGACGGTAAATTATTATTATGCCCATCCAAATTTACGGATATTTTTTTAGCATTTCTTTTCCATTGTTCGATCCTCTCAACTTGATTGTTTTCTTTGTTCAAAAAGTAATAATATTGCCTTCTTTCTGATTTAAAAACCCATGCTTTATATTTTTCTTCTACATTTTGTAATGTATAAATCCGGTCAAATTTGTTTTGCATCAGCAGCAGTTTAAAATCATCTTCAAATGTAGATATTATCGACTTTTTGTTTAAATAATCAATGCAATAAACAACTTCAAAATTTCCTTTATTCAGTGCAAAATCGAAGATGTTTAATCCAAATTGTGTGGTTAAAGCTATTCGATAAGATTGTTCATCTGTTTTTTTTATAATCAGCAGCCCGCTGATATTTTGCTGGTAAAAATTGATATTTGTTTTGTATATCAATGTTTTCTGAGAATGTGGGAGTGAATAGGGTACTTCATTTGTGTTTTGTAAAGGGTATTCTGTTTTGGTAATATTTTTATAGGGATTAGAACAACCCAAAAGCAAAGAAAAAATAAAAAAAGGGATTAATATTTTTATTTTATTTATGGATGTCGAATTTATCATTATCAATGGTTGTATTCAACTTTCTATTAATAAAAGTAATGCTTGTATAATCATTTGAACTTTCTGTCATTTTTATTTTAGCTACCGACAGATCCGATTTATCGATATAAATATGAATGGATTGCAACATGCTTTTCATTTCTGGCATTCTGGGTACCAGTTTTAATAAGTATTGTTGGTTATCTTCAAAATATTCAACGGTAAACCGTTCACTGTCATTAAAAAGGTTTCCTTGAATGGTACCGGTCATAATGTTGTTAATTTCGCTAAACATCTTGTTCGATTCGGTATCGAAGCTGCTTATGTTCTCCTCATCTTTAATAAAAATATTTTCATCAGTAAAAATGATGAGGTATTCGAAAGGCTCTGTATATTCCCAACGAAGAAAACCTGGATTTTTAAAATAAAATTCACCCTTTGAAATGATGTTTTCGGTTAAAAAACTGAGATGTTTTTCCTGAATAAACGGGCTTTTTATCGTGGATATTTTTTGAGTTAGCTGTGCTAATTTTGTTCTTGCTTTTTCTATATCAGAAACTTTAGCAAAATTTTCTTCCTGTGCTTTTATTACACTCAAAAAAAGAAAAAAGCTAAGCAGAGTAACTATTATTTTATTCATAAGGTTCAATATTTAGTAACTTATCCAAACGAACGATTTGATAAGAATTATCCTTTGCGAAGGTAATAAACGATTCTAAAATTTGTGTTATTTCTTTTCGGTTATCGTGCAGCAGAATAATATCGCCGGGTGATATTTTTTGAGTTAACTTTCTGATTACTTTTTCCGGTTTTTTTATGGTATCAAGGGAACGTAAACTCCAACCAATGGTTTGGTAATTTAAATCCGCAATTGCTTTTTTTAAAGGAGGGTTGGTCACTCCATAAGGCGGCCTGAAAAGCTTTACCCTTTTTCCTGTTTGTTGGTATATAAGTTCTGCATTTTTCACGATATCCTTTTTCATTTTTTTTGCCGGAAAGAAATCAAACCATTGATCGTGCGACCAGGTGTGATTTCCGATAATATGTCCTTTACGATTAATTTCTTTAAGGATATCTTTATTATTATCAATATTTGTTCCAATACAAAAAAAGGTGGATTTTATATTATGTTTATCCAAAATATCCAAAACTTCGCGTGTATATTCATTAGGGCCGTCATCAAAGGTAAGAGCAATTTTTTTTTCGGTTGTAACGGCTTTACAAATGGTTTGGATAAAGGCATTCGAGCAAATATTAAATGAGCTGTATGTCAAATGTCCCAGCAAAAGCAGCGTAGTGATAACAAAAAATATTCCTTTCCATGGAAGAAAGAGATGAACCAGGACCAGAACAATGATGTAAAGAACAAATGAGGTTCTTAGGTTAATCATTGGGTTAATAAATATAATGAATGGTCGATATTTCTGAAATGATTATAAACCAGTACGTTTTTAATCGGTTTATCGGTAAAAGATTCTTTTTTAAAGCGGGCTGTTTCAGGTACCTTCTGGTGTTTTATTGCTTGTGCAGCCAGCCACATACCAAACGACCCGGCAGTATGGTAATCGCCCGATAAATGTTTAAAATAAGCATAATTGGTGTCGAAAAAGTTATCAGCTAAATGGTAGTAAATATCATCCGTATCAATATTCCCGTTAACACCTAATACAACCAGGTCAATTTCATCTTTTGTCAATCCATTTTCAGCTAAAAATTGTTCAATTTTACTTTCAATCTCCTGATGATTTTCAGGTTTATAAATGGTTTTGATATTTTTGATTATAGCGTAGGTCCCCGGTTCTTCTTTGCCGGTCAATGTAAAAAAGATAACCCCTTCGCCCACAATGGTTCCCTGAGTTTTTTGCTGTAAAAGATCAATACTTTTTATCTTTTCGTTTTTAACCCATCGGGTTTTCTTAATGATAGAATGATGTTCGGGTGTAATCTCGTCGAAACCTCCTACAAGTGCATTTTCTGCATCATTATCATTAATTAATAACATGGCATCCAGCAATGCACTTTCGAAAGAAAATCCCCGGTGCGAATAGGTATTGTTATAATTAAAGCATTTTAATGCAATAGCAACCTGTCCGCTGATAGTATTGTGTGTTGATTGAATAAAAGCAGTAGGAGCAAGGAATTCTTCGTTGCTGTCAATTACCTGGTTTAAGAATTTTTCGGTATCGCCAACCAGCCCTAAACCGGTTCCGGTAATAATAGCTCCAGGATTATCAATTCCAGCATCGCGTAAACTCATTTTCGATGCACTGATGCCCATTTTTATCAGTTTGCTCATTCGTCTTAGCTGTATAGGCGAAATAAATTCTTTATAATTAGGTTCGATACACGAAAGAAAATCATGCTCGTGATTAATAACCTCATCTAAAAATTTGCTGTTATCTGTTGTATGTTGTGGTGATATGTTTCCTATTCCTTTGATATAAACTTCCATACTAATACCTTGAAAAAATTAATGCTGAATTATTTCCTCCAAAACCAAATGAGTTGGATAAAACATGGTCTACTTTTATATTTTCCAATAATTCGGTTACCGGTCTAAAGTTAAGTTCTTTCATTTGTTCCGAGAAATTCAGATTTGGAAAAATCAGGTTATGGGTTATAGCCAGTACGGACAAAACCGCTTCGATACCTCCTGCGCCGCTGGTTGTGTGTCCTGTAAATGCTTTGGTAGAGCTTATTTTGGGAATATTGTCGCCAAAAAGTTTTTCAATGGCTCTTCCTTCCGAAAGGTCGTTGTTTTCGGTTCCCGTACCATGTGCATTTATGTAGTCTATTTGCTCCGGTTTTAGTCCGCTTCTGTCCAATGCTTCTTTCATCGCCATGTATGCTCCTTTGCCTTCGGGAGTAGAAGCCGTTTGATGAAATGCTTCACATGAGTTTCCATAACCTGTTAATTCACACAAAACTTTCTTACCCGTTGTTTTTACTACATCTTCAGATTCAATAACCAGGAAGGCCGCTCCTTCGCCAAGATTTAATCCTTTTCGGTTTTCATCGAAAGGCTTGCAGGGCTCACGGTCCAGAATCATCAATGTATTAAAGCCGTTCAGGTGGTATTTGGTTAATGATTCAGTTCCGCCGGCAATTACACGGTCCAGTAAATTATTTTTAATCATTCGGGAACCCAGCAATATTGAATTGGCAGCTGAAGAACAGGCGGTGCTTGTTGTGGATACAAAATCTTTTACCCCCAGAAAATCGGCTATTTTTTCGGTGCTGTCGCCACAATCATGTGTTTCTATATATTGAATATGCTTATCTGTTGTTAGTAAATCTTTATAAAAATGTTCACTCTTATCCATCCCTCCAACGGTAGTTCCAGAGATAAGACCTGTGCGGTATTGTCTGATATCTTTTATTTGAGCTTTTTGAACAGCTTCATGAGCAGCTATAAGCCCTAATAATGTGGCACGTGTATAAGGTTGTTTTTTATCCAATCCATACCAATCCATCAGCTCATCGTTCGAAAGCTTTACTTCAGACGCAGGAATGGTATCTTTATGATTCGTATTCAGATATTTTATTTTGCCAATACCCGATTTTTTTTGACGTATGGCCTGCAGATTTTCTTCCACATTTCTCCCAATTCCTGAAATTATACCTATCCCTGTGACAAAAACCCTTTTTGACATATCTTCTTCCTTATCGACGTTAATCTGTTATTTTTTGTTTTTTTCGATATACTCTGCGATTGTTCTAATTGAGTAGAATATTTTTTTCCCGTCTTTCGGGTCTTCAATTTTTATTCCATATTGTTTTTCCAGCAATACAATTAACTCTAAAGCATCAATAGAATCAAGTCCTAAGCCATCGCCAAACAATGGGTCGTCTGTGTCAATGTCATCAGGTTCAACATCTTCTAAATTTAATACCTCAATAACTTGTTCTTTAATTTTTTGAATAAGCTCTTCCATCTCTATTTTTACTTTATTAGGTTTTTAATGATTTTGGCTTTAAAACTAATATTATCTTTTCTATTTTCCTTATTTTTTTCTACTAAAAACATTATGGCTTTATATTTACCATCAATATAATCAGCATACCCGGTAATACAAGCATCCATTTTACCTTCGTCTAACAGTTCATTTACATGTTCAGTAATAAATTCAGGGTTAAAATCTTTTGAGATAAAGCAGGCATTTTCACCCTGGAATTTATGCCGGATACATATTTCTCCAATCATAACATTGGGTAATGTATAAACAAAAACAGCCGGACTGGGAAAATAGTTCGATTTATCTTTAATGGTGTTTGTATATTTTTTGTCGGTATCAATGGTCGAGTGTGTATTTTGCAGTATTACACCAACTCTTGCAGGGTCAATATTTTTAATATTTTCTTTGTCATGCATTAAAATTTCCGAACCAAGAAATGCTATTTTACATAAATTATCCATCTTAAAATATTTTGGATATTTAATTTGATAATGTTTATAGATGGATTTCATCAGTTTTCCGTATTCGAGATTATCTTTATCTTCGAACTGGGTTTCTCCGTCTACAATTACTTTGCGGTTTTGGATAATACAATATTTGCTAATGATATTTTCCATGGGTAAGATCTTAATCGTTATTGATTTGGGAAAAATAAGCCGCTGCATTACTTCCGCCAAATCCCGAGGCGGTTTTTAAGAAATTTTTTATTGTCGTTTCTTTATATTCGGTAATAATATTTAAGCGTTTGCTTACGCCATGCTCTGAGTATCCTAACGTTTTAATCAAACAATTTTCTTGAATGGAATAAATTCCTGCAATGGATTCTACAATTCCTGCAGCTCCCAGCGTATGTCCCCAGTAAGCTTTCAGACTGTTTACCGGAACATGCTCCAGCTCAGCCCAGGAAATAGCTTTCGACTCCATCTCGTCATTGTATGGTGTGGCTGTACCATGGCCCGAAATGTAATCAATGTTTTTATCCGTTTTGTTTGCATCTGCTAATGCATTTCTTATGGCATAATAAAGACCATCCCCGGTTCTTGAAGGTCCGGAGATATGATTTGCATCGTTTGTATTTGCGCCGCCCCTGAAAATAATTGGGTTAGACTCTTCTGCATGCTTTTCTTCGCTTGATAAAATAATAGTCCCCGCACCCTCGCCTAGTGTAATCCCATCCCGGTTAGCATCAAAAGGCCTGCAGGGTTGTGGACTTATGGCTTTAAACGACTGAAATCCTGAAGGCGTAAATTCAGAAATGATATCACCGCCACAAACTATTGCATTTTTGTATTTCCTTTTTCTTAGTAACTGTGCGCCTGTTGTTATGGCTGTTAATCCCGATACACAAGCGTTGGATATTATAACCGGAGTAATTGGTGAGTGGAAAAAACGGCTGATTATTTCTCCCAGCTTCCATAAATGAATCCGGTCTTCTCCAAATGAAAGATTATTTCTTTCTAACAGGTCGATATTTCCTTTGGTAGACGAAAAAATAAAAATGGTTTCGTCCGATTCCGGGTTTATATCCGTTTGTTTTATTGCATCATCTATCGATAAAATCATTATTTGCTCCAGGCGGGTATAATCCGCAGGATTTCCAATATGGCTAAATTCATTATTTAGTCTTTCAGAGTCAACTTGAGATACATGTAACGGGATTTGGGTAATTTCCGGGTCGGAAGTTTCTTTTATCCCCGAAACTCCTTTTTTTAGTGCCTCAAAATTTTCATTGGATGAAAATCCGAGCGATGTGATGATATTATTTGAAACGGTATAAATTGTATTCATTGTATTATTTGATTATTCAATAAGTCCCATTTTCTTTTTCCATTCGGTAAAAAAAGTCGGTGGTGTAAGTAATAGTTCCCGGCCGGTATTTAAAAATACCTGGATGCTTTCGCCCGTTGCTGCCACCTGATTATTTTTTTTGTTATATATGGTGTATTTAAAATGGATTTTTGCTGCTTCGTGGTCAATGTATTCTGTTTCAATAACCGCAGTATCGCCGTATTCCAATGCACATTTATATTCGAAATCCAGTTTAACCAATGGTGTAAGCAGCTTGTTCTTGTAAATATCCAGATAGCTTATTCCATATTGATTACCAAAAGATTCTCTACCGTCTTCGAAATATTTTGCATAATTTCCATGCCATACAATGCCCATGGAATCAACCTCACTAAAACGTATGATGATTTCTGTTTTATTGACTAATTTTTTTTTCAAGGGTAAATTATTTTTATGATGTTTTCTATTTTGCATTATTTATTTTATTATATCCAATAGCAATTAAAAGCATAACTGCAAAGAAAAAGATAAGTTTAAAAATTTCGGGTAAAACAGCTATAATATTTCCATTTCGCAGGAATATATCGTAAAAACCGTTTAAGCCCCAATATAATGGCGAAAATTCGCTGATAATTCTTATGGTATGAGGCATAATATAAACCGGAACCCATATTCCACCCAATGCAGCAAAGATAATTATGGAAACGGCCCCAAAAGTCGACGCTTGTTCATGCGTAGTTGCTATTGTTCCTATGGCAACACCAAAACCGGTTGCTGCAAGTCCTGAAGCAATGGCTAAGGCTATAAGGGCTATTTTATGCGGCCCGATTTCAAGTTGAGGTAGCCCCATAGCAGGCAATAAATATATTCCTACCATTAGCATTAAAATAAATTGCAACATGGCAACGGTTAGGTAAATAAATATTTTGCTAAACATTACCGTAACATAAGAGCCGGGCATTGTTTTTAGCCGGACAACACTTCCTTCATCGCGTTCTTTGATAATATTTCCGGCCAGCGGTAATACAATAAAGAATATAGCAAACATTGTCCAGGCAGGAACATTATGTTGTACTGAGTTGGGTAATATTTCATCTTCTGTAGTAGACGCATATATTTCTTTATAGTTAATGGTCTGAAAATTTTCAAATTCTATTGGATCCTGGTCGGGAAACATCCCGGCAAGGGTAGAAGAAAAGTTTTGGAAAAATAATTTAATTTCCAGCTCGGCTGTAAATTCTTTTAAAGAACTCATGAGTGTATTTTTAAAAGACTGGCTTGTTGCCGGATCAATATAAATTTTAATGTCAATGGAGCTTTTACGGGTTCTTTTTTTAGCTCCAGGGATATTGAGGCTGGTAAAAGATTTATTGATTAACGCCTTTACATTTTGACGGATTGCCTCGGTTGCCCTTTCCGGAATTACAATTCCGATTTTATATTTTCCCTGGGCAACCGCTTTTTGCGCCATATCCTCTGTAATGATTTCTCCATCCATTCTTTCAACAATCTCAAAGAAGTCTGATTCGTATAAACCATTGCTAATAGCAGCACCCAGGCTGTCGTTATCGTTGTTTACCAAAATCATGGAAATGTTAGCCTCTTTTATCGACTTAAACGTTGCATCCTGGATGAGGGTCATGATAATGATAAGAAATAAAGGCATAATGAAGAGAATGGCCAACCCTGCACGGTCTCTTATTAATACTAAAAACTCTTTATATATGGATGATATTAATCGTAACATAACTTTTTTTTATTCGTCGCGTAATGCGCGCCCGGTTAATTGTAAAAATATACTTTCAAGGTTCGTATATTCTTCATTCCTTTTGATAAGCTCATCAGGTTGTCCTTCAATAATTATTTCACCTTTATCAATAATGGCAACTTTTGAGCAGAAATTTTCGGCTTCTTCCATATAATGCGATGTGTAAATAAGTGTTGCCCCTTCTTTATTGATATTTCTCAGATGATCCAGTATTACATTTCTGGATTGCACATCAACACCTACAGTTGGTTCATCCAGAAAAATAATCTTAGGTTTGTGGAGAATACCAGCGATAAGGTTTATTCGTCTTTTCATTCCTCCTGAAAAAGTTTTTATCTTTTTCCCGGCATTTTTTTCCAGTCCGAAAAGTTCGAGGCACTCATCAATTCTTGATTTCAGCTTTTTGCCCTTTAATCCGTAAAGATGGCCAAAAAATGTTAAATTTTCTCTGGCTGTTAGCGTAGGGTAGAGCGCAATATCCTGAGGAACTACGCCAATAATATTTTTAATGGTTTCAGATGCGTGTTGGTAATCCATTCCATTGATAAAAACATTGCCCGAAGTGGGAGCAAATAATCCACATAAAATGGAAATGGTGGTTGTTTTACCCGCTCCATTGGGACCCAGCAGACCAAAAATTTCACCGGTTGAAATATCCAGATTGATATCATCAATAGCTGGTGTTGATGATCCTTTGTAGATTTTTGTAAGATGCTTTATTTCAATAATATGCTTATTATTATGCATTTTTTATTAATTTCTTCAGTTTAGTAAATAATTGTTCTTCTCTATCAGCAATATCTAGTAACAGATTGGCTGCAGTATTGTATCCATCCTTATCGGCAGATCTTCCTTTACATGTTTTTGCTGCTAAGGAAGAAAAGTCTCTCCATATATCACCAATTTCGGTCATTTCTTTGGATAGCTCATTGTAAGACTCATTGTTCATTATTTTTGCAACTTCCTGTAAAAAGGCTGCATAAATAAACCGGAATCCGGCTCCACCGGTACCAATTTCTTCCAGCATCCGTACAACTTGAGCTAAATGAGATGAAGCTCTTTTGGGACTATATTTCTTGGGCCACTTTTTCATGTTTTTTGCCAGGTATTTTATTCCTTTTACGCCAAATAGAGGCACAGGAATACCGAGCATATATTTTGTTGTTTGTTTTATTCCTTTTTTTATAGCCGATTTTAAATCTATTTCCTCTGGAATGTTTATAGGATAATACATTTTTCCGTTCGGTGGAAATGCTCCTTTGGCATATCTTACTTTTTTTAATTCATCATAGGTTAGTGTAGTAGGATATTCCATTACTGGGTCACTGATAAAGTAAGTATCTCCTTCTTTTCCGTATATTGTAAGATTGTGTGCATTAAAATGGAAACGATAGGCAGGAGGGAAGTAAGAAAGATGATAAGCTCCGGCCTGAACTCCTACGGGAAGGCCTTTGTTTAGCACATTATCCAGCTCATCCATAGCGCGTTTGGGTTGTTTCCTGAAAATTTGTTTTTTCATTTTTATACCCATTCGTTTGGCGGCTTTTGCAAAAATCATCCCCGGAATGGTTCTGAATGAGGTAGCAGCAATGCTATCAATT